>CAMBQX010000012.1 GCA_945870085.1 Bifidobacterium breve
GATGGGGCCCGCAAAACAGCGGTTCATAACGGTGCCTGCATCTTCCACAACCAAAAGGACTTTGAAGGCGGGTACGGCTGCGCGTTGCACCACCTGGCGGCTCGGGAGGGCATCTCCTTCGTCGAGACCAAGCCGGAGGTGTGCTGGCAGTTGCCCCTTCGTCGGACCTACGAGAACCGCAAATACGAGGACGAAGTTGAGCGCGTAGTTGTTGTACTCGGCGAATATGACCGCCGCGGCTGGGGGGCTGGTGGCCACGATCTGGATTGGTACTGCAGCAGCAATACCGAAGCCCATATTGGTACTGAGGCTGTCTACCTATCATCGCGTGATGAGATCGTGGCGCTCATCGGCCTACCGGCCTACTCAGAGTTGGCGCGTCTTTGCGCAGCCCGCGAAAAGCTGCTGTTGACGATTACCGACACCACCGGCCTGACTCCGCACCCGGCCGACCCGCCCGTAACTTCCTAGATCACCACTACCGAGACCGCCGTGGCCCGCACCGCACCAAAAACTCCCTCCTACCGTTGCAGTGATTGTGGCTGGACCAGCGTTAAATGGGCCGGACGTTGCGGCGAGTGTCAAGCCTGGGGCACCGTTGATGAAATAGGTACGACTCGGACTCGTGGCACCACGGCCGCCAAAGCCGGCTCGCCCGCACTACCCATTGGCTCCGTCGATCTCACCGCGGCAGAGGCCACCGCTACCGGCATTAGTGAATTCGATCGGGTCTTGGGTGGTGGGCTGGTACCTGGTGCGGTGATCTTGCTAGCCGGTGAACCCGGTGTCGGCAAGTCAACACTGCTACTTGACGTCGCCTCACGTTGGTCCGAAGCCGGTAACCTGACTCTCTACGTAACCGGGGAGGAGTCCACCGCGCAGGTACGCATGCGCGCCGAACGTATCGGAGCACTTGCCGAAGGTCTTTATCTGGCCGCGGAGACCGACTTAGGTAGCGTGCTCGGTCACGTCGAGGCGCTGGCACCCAGTTTGCTGATCCTTGACTCGGTGCAAACCATCGCGAGTGCCGAGATCGACGGCACTGCTGGTGGAGTTACCCAAGTGCGTGAAGTCGCCGCCTCAGTTATCGCCACCGCAAAATCCCGAGGCATGACCGCAATAATCGTCGGACATGTAACAAAGGACGGCAGTGTTGCCGGGCCGCGTGCCCTTGAACACCTTGTTGATGTTGTGCTCTACTTTGAGGGCGACAGGCACAGTACCTTGCGATTAGTGCGCGCCGTTAAAAATCGTTTCGGGCCCGCCGATGAAATCGGCTGCTTTGAACTTGTTGACGATGGCATCATCGGGCTCGCCGATCCGAGCGGCTTGTTCCTCGGTGATCGCCATGAACCTGCGCCCGGCACCTGTGTAACCGTCACCGTTGAAGGTCGCCGACCACTTGTCACCGAAGTGCAAGCACTTATCGCTCCGTCTAGTGCGCCGCAGCCCCGTCGAGTAACCAGTGGCCTCGACTCGGCGCGCATTGCAATGATGTTGGGAGTACTCGAGCGGCGCGCCGGCCTGAAACTTGCGACTTCAGATTGTTTCGTTGCCACGGTGGGCGGAGTGCGCCTCCTTGAACCTGCTACCGACCTAGCCATCGCACTTGCAATCGCCAGTAGCGTTAACGATATTGCCCTTCCAAGCGGCCTAATTGCGATCGGTGAGGTCGGACTCTCCGGCGATGTTCGTAAAGTTACGGCCCTGACCCGCCGGCTGGCCGAAGCGGCGCGGCTTGGTTTCACCGATGCGATAATCCCCCGAGGTGCAAAAAGTGATTTGAATGCACCTGTTATTCGCGGGCATGAAGTTGCGTCGTTAAGCGAGGCGCTCGCGGTGGCACGCAAACTTGCGAGCGCACCAAAGAGTTAGCTCGAACGCCACTTCATAATTGCAAATTTCGAGGCCCCGGACAGCACCGACTCCGTTGATCGATAGAAAAGTATTGACGAGCCACCACTCATCTAAACCTCCCGGTATCGCTTACGACTTCTTGCTGAGTGAGAACTTGGCCTTTTCACTCTTGACGTCAACATTGCGTCCGATGAGATCATAACGCCCCTGCTTTGCTGCTTTACCGTCACTCGGGCAGCCCTTTTGGGTGGTTTGGCCGTCCCAGGTGATACTTGAGGCAACTTTCTCGCCCGGCTTTAGGACCGCAATCTTGCTCTTATTGCTCGCATTGCAGTCGTCGCTCGACCACACGTGATACCCGCCGGAAGTGATCTCCAACTCATTGGCCTTGGGCCCAACATCACGCAGACATGAAACTTCGCCGATATTGCTAATAGTCAAAGTAAGTTGCGGGGCTTCACCAACAAGATATTTGGTGGAGTCGGTACTCGCTTCGACCACAATTGCACTATCAAGGCAGTCAGTGGGTGTTACCGGTTCAGGCACAGCCGTTGACGTGGGTGAAGCGCCAGGGCTCGCCGTTGCCGCAGCCGACGGTGACACCGCCACCGGTGTTGAGTCGATTCTTGATGCCCCGCGGCCGGTAACGAGCCAGAAGACGCCAACAAGCAAGGTTAGAACGGCGAGGAGGATGATTGCCCGGCGGAGCCAATAAACCCACGGGGGCTCTGGCCCCATCGGGTGTGCAACGCCGCTCACCTGCCCCACGGTATCGGTCCAGCGCGGCCTAGGTAAAACCGTCCGGGGTACGCAGCCGTTAAAAGCCTGAGAACACGAGATTTATGGCCGCTAGACCTGCATAGAGGACGCTCGCTATCCGCCAAGGATCAGTTGCGGGCGGCTGAGGGCTTTGGTCTAGGCCGGTGGAATTGCCACTTTTTTGCGGCGCACTGGGCGTCGACTTGGCTTAGCGGGTACCCATCGGCGCATAGTCACGCAGGTCTTCACCGGTGTAAACTTGGCGCGGGCGCCCGATCTTCGTCGCGGGATCCTCGATCATCTCGCGCCACTGGGCAATCCACCCGGGCAACCGGCCGAGCGCGAACAAAACGGTGAACATCCGGGGCGGGAAGCCCATTGCCTTGTAGATCAGGCCCGTGTAGAAATCCACATTGGGGTAAAGCTTGTGCGAGATGAAGAAATCGTCGGCTAAGGCAACTTCTTCAAGCCGCAGCGCAATGTCGAGTAACGGATCACTGACGTTCATTGCCTCGAATACTTCATATGCCGTCTTCTTCACGATGGCCGCGCGCGGGTCGTAACTCTTGTAGACCCGGTGGCCAAAGCCCATGAGCTTGACCCCATCTTGGCGATCCTTCACCTGGCGGATGAATGTGTTCACCCCACCACCGGATGCGTGGATTTTCGCCAGCATTTCAAGTACGGCCTGGTTGGCGCCACCGTGAAGTGGGCCAAAAAGTGCGTTGATGCCGGCTGATACCGAAGCGAACATGTTGGCATGCGACGAACCGACCAATCGGACCGTCGAGGTTGAGCAGTTCTGCTCATGGTCAGCGTGCAATAAGAACAATTGGTTGAGCGCACTGGAAATAATCGGGTTAACTTCGTATTCCTCGGCCGGAAGCCCAAATGTCATACGCAAGAAATTATCAACAAAGCCAAGTGAGTTATCCGGGTACAAGAAAGGCTGGCCAATGGACTTCTTGTATGCGTAGGCCGCGATGGTTGGCACCTTTGCCAGTAATCGAATGGTCGAGATTTCGACCTGCTCCGGATCAAACGGATCCAGTGAGTCTTGGTAGAAAGTCGAGAGCGCAGACACTGCCGAGGAAAGCACCGGCATCGGATGGGCATCACGCGGAAACCCGTCAAAGAACTGGCGCAACTCTTCATGCAGCATTGTGTGCTTGCGGATTTTGGTCTTGAAATCGTCAAGTTCAGGCTGCGAGGGCAGGTACCCATAGATGAGCAGGTACGAGGTCTCCAAGAAACTGGACTGCTCAGCAAGTTGTTCGATCGGGTATCCGCGGTAGCGCAAAATGCCAGCGTCACCGTCGATGTAGGTAATCGCGGATGAACACGCTGCGGTGTTGACGAAACCGTGGTCAAGGGTGACATTGCCGGTGGTGGCCAGCAGCGGACCTATATTAAAACCACTGGCACCAACAGATGCTGGAACCTCGGTGAGCGGTAGTTCTCCACCCGAATACTGCAACACGGCGTCAGCCACTTAATCCTCCTGGGCCGAAGAATACCGATGCCGGAGCCACCCCAAGACCCCGCCTCCAAACCTTGCTGGTGACATGGGTCACGAGGCACCGAGACGCTGCACAAATTGCGCAATATCGGCATCGGTTGCCGTCAACGCTACCCGCACATGGTCGGCGCCAGCGGCGCCATAAAAGTCACCGGGGGTAACGATGATGCCGCGATCGGCGAACCAGCTAACACTTTTCCAGCAAGGCTCACCACGCGTTACCCATAGGTAAAGCCCGGCCTCGCTGTGGTCGATGGTGAACCCAGCTTGTACCAACGCCGCCCAAATTAGCCGGCGCCGCTCGCCGTAGCGGCCGCGCTGCTCGGCAATGTGGTCATCATCGTCGAGTGCTGCCGCAGCGGCCGCCTGGATTGGTGCCGGCACCATCATCCCTAGGTGCTTGCGCAACGCAAGCAATCGCGTAACCACCTCTGGGTCGCCGGCCGCGAAACCAAACCGGTACCCGGCGAGGTTCGAACGCTTGGAAAGGGAGAACAACCCCAGCACACCGGTGTGATCTGCACCCGAAACACCCGGATGCAAGACCGAGACCGGGTCGACATCCCAGCCCAACTCCAGGTAGCACTCGTCGCTTACTACCAAGGCCGACACAGAACGCCCATAGGCAACAATTTCGGCCATTCTGGTAGCTGAAAGCACTTCACCGGTTGGGTTACTCGGGGTGTTGATCCAGATCAAGGAGGGCGCCGCAACTTCTTCAGGGCGATCGGTAACGATGATTTCAGCGCGCACGAGAGCCGCCCCGACCGCATAGGTGGGGTAGGCGATCTTTGGGATTACCACGCGATCTGCCACGCCCAAGCCGAGTAATGTCGGGAGCCAAGCCACCAGTTCTTTTGAGCCGATAGCAGGTAGAACCGCATTCGTTGACACGTGCGCGCCCAAGCGCCGATTAATCCACCCGGCGGCCGCTTCTCGAACCACCGGCGAGCCCGCGGACGTTGGATACCCGGGTGCATTGGCCGCGGCTGCAAGGGCCGCTTGGATCACCGCGGGAGTTGGGTCAACGGGTGTGCCGACTGATAAATCAACGGCCCCTTTTGGATGCTGCGAGGCTCGAGCCGCAAAAGGTGCGAGAACATCCCACGGAAACTCCGGCAACCGGTCGGCCGGTGAACCGCTCAGTGCTCGTGCACCTGTGGCGGCACGCTAACTATCAGCGGTGCATCAAAGTCCTGCGGACCGAGTTTGGCCGCGCCACCGGGTGAACCCAAATCGACGAAGAACTCCGCATTCGCCGCGGTATACTCCTTCCACTCCTCGGGGACATCGTCCTCATAGAAGATAGCTTCGACCGGGCACACCGGCTCACAGGCGCCGCAGTCAACGCACTCGTCGGGCTGGATGTAGAGCATCCGGCCACCTTCGTAGATGCAGTCAACCGGGCATTCCTCGATACATGCATTGTCTTTGAGATCCACGCATGGAAATGCGATGGTGTAGGTCACCAGAGCCTCCGAGAGCTGATTAAAACTACCTGCGAATCTTGCTGGACGAACCTAACTTACACAACCACCACGGTGAATGTCGCGCGGATCCCCTCGGGTCGCCATAGGCTAAGCGCAGGAGGGTTTGTGCGCCTATACGACACTATGCAACGCGCGGTTGTCCCGATCATCTCGGCCCAGCCCGGGCTGCTGCGGATATATGCCTGCGGGCCCACCGTCTACCGCGATGCCCACGTAGGCAATATGCGCACCTTCTTGCTTACCGACCTAATTCGTCGAACCGCCGAGTTCAACAAAACCCAAGTTCGACTGGTCCAGAACATCACCGATGTCGGACATATGGCCGATGACACCGGGTTGGGTGGAGTGGATGAAGGCCAAGGTGACACCGAGGATCGAGTGTTGCAGCAAGCTGCTACCGAAGGTAAAGGCGCCCTGGCGGTTGCGCGCCACTATGAAGACAGATTCCACACTGATTTGGCCGCACTCAATATTTACCCTGCCGACGAATACCCGCGGGCTAGTGAATCAATTGACTTGATGATTGAACTAATCAGCAACCTGATCGAAAGTAACAATGCCTACATCGGCACTGACGGATCGGTGTTCTTTGATGCTCGTACTTTCTCCACCTACGGCGAACTCAGTGGAAACAAACTTGATCAGCTCCGACCCGGGCATCGCTCCTCAAGCGATGTTGATCCAGCCAAACGCTTTCACGCCGACTGGGCGCTTTGGAAGAAATCCGGTCCAACTCGAACACAACTGGTGTGGCAGACGCCATGGGGGGTTGGCTTCCCCGGCTGGCACACCGAATGCAGTGCCATGAGCCTAGACATCCTCGGTAACGAGATTGATATCCATACCGGCGGTATCGATCTGCGATTCCCCCATCATGAAGATGAGCGGGCACAAAGTAACTCGATCACCGGACACGAGGTGGTTCGTCATTGGGTGCACGCCGAGCACCTGTTATTCGAAGGCCGCAAAATGAGTAAATCAAGCGGCAATGTGGTGCTCCTAAGCGATCTAGCCGCGCGTGGGCTGGATCCACTTAGTTTGCGACTCGCCTTCCTGCAGCATCGATATCGACAGCAGATGAACCTCACCTGGGAAGTTATCGAAAGTGCGCAAACAACTCTGACTCGGTGGCGATCCCGCGTTGCGCAGTGGGCGAATTCGCCCTCAGCACCTTTGGCGACTAATGCGGTGCGGTTGATCGTCGAGGCTTTCAACGAAGACCTAGACACCCCCCTTGCTCTGCAGCAACTGCGAGCGGTCGAGCGCGATGCCGAATTGAGTGACGGCTCGAAATTTGAGACTTTCGCCCACGTTGATCGGCTTTTCGGCCTGGATCTCACCCGCGACGTCGGCCGGACCCCGGCACCTACCTCACTCGAAGTCGAGGGGCTGCTTACCGAACGAGCAGACGCGCGCGCTAACAAGGACTGGTCAGGAAGTGACAGGTTGCGCGACGCACTAGCTGAACTCGGCGTGGTAGTTGTTGACACCGCCGACGGCCAACAGATTAGTTAATGGCGCGGTGCCGATTAGTTGCCCAGCTAGCTCTGGGGCGCCGGCGCAGCCTGATCACCCGAGGGTGCCGGTGTAGGTGACCCACTCGGGTTCGCGCCGGGCTTACCAGGTTTTATCGGCTTTGCTGGATCCTTGTCGGGGTTCTTGCCGCAGATAACTGTCGGGGAAGACCGGTAGTTTGTCGTGATGGTCTCGCGATTTACCTCTGCGCCATCTTTGTAGAAAACTCGATCGACATCGATACTGAAACCTTCCATGCCACTTTGCCCCAGGCACTTCATGGTCTTGTCGTAGATGGTCGCATACGGGAGAACATTGTACTTTGCTCCGAACTCTGCCTTGATTTCATCGTACGTTGGGGTACCCCAAAATGTAGCTTTCATTGAGGTGTCAGTCATCTTCGTGGTGATCAAAACTGCATTCGGGGTGTTGTTAGTGAACTTCATATCAAAAATTCCCCAGGCGACGGTCGCTTCCAGACCCGCTTGATACCTGGAGATATAGATGGAATGAGCCTGGGTAAAAGTGCGCTCCATGCCCGCGAAAAACGCCGCCGTCCACATCGTTGTTGTTGCCGCCGAAACACCGCCACCAAGTTCTTCTGCGAATACTCCACCTTCACCGATCACGAAACCAACGGTGTAACCATTAGCTACAGTCCGCTCTTTAATCGTGTCATTCATTGAAAAAGTTTCACCCGGCATCAGCAAAGTTCCGTTTATTCGCCGAGCTGCTTCGCCAATATTTTGGACTCGATAAGCGGCATATGGAAACTCCTGCGTAAAGCTTGAGATCTTCTGTGTAATACCAAGTTGCTGGGCTTTCTCGGTTGTGAGCTTGGGGTCACGTGCGCCCATGGATACCGTCACAGTTCGATTCGGCGGTGCATTACCGATTACCGTTGCCACTTGTGCCGCAAGTTCATCATCGTCTATGCCACTGCCAACCTGCGAAGGAACCACAACGGGTTGACTTCGAACGATTTTGAACGTGGCATCGCGACCCGGTATTTCGACGGCCTTGAGATCCGCCGCAATGGACTTAAGCAAAATGGCACCGTCAAGGACCGGAACCAACTGCCCACCTTCTTGGGTGAAAGTTAAGGCATCAGCAATGTCGGCCGAGTTAATGGTCGCGGTAATGTCGGCCGAGTTAATGGTCGCGGTAATGTCGCCCGCCTTAACGTTGACTGGATTCGCCATCGCGGTACGCGCTAGGGCTTTTGCTTTCAGAGCCGCAGCCGCCGACACCGCCGGCGGCACATCTACCAAAACAGCGGGAATCGGCTTGCGCTTTTGCATGAAGGCGACTTTCATCGCGTCGCCGGTTGCGTTTTGGTCAAGTGCAAAACCATCAACACCTGGAGTCAAAACCGGCTTGCGCTGAGCAATAATCAATGTGGGCTCAACCGCGGGTTGATCAATTGCCGTTGCCACCCCGACAAGTTGGTCATCCAATGCACTTTGGTCAATTGAGGTGATCGGCTCGAGCTCGCGTTGGGTCATGAAATCGCTGATAAGTGTGATCGGGTTCCCGGTGCGACCTGTGGCCTGAGCGATTGTCGCCTCAGCGTCAAATTTCAGGCCCGCGGCCTGCGGGTCAATGACGAAAAGGCGGCCACCCGTGCGGACTCGTAGGGGCTTGCGAGCTACCGCACCTATTGTTGAATTGAGTTTATCTATTGCTTCGGGATTGCTTAGACCGCTGATATCAACGCCTGCGACAGTGGTGCCGGAACGAAATCCATCACCGGCGAGCACAATGGCGCCAAAATAAAGTGAGGCGACGGCGACCACGGCGCCAACAACGATGAGAAAAGCCCGGAGGGAGGTATGCCGGGCTGAAGCCGGACGCTCGTGCTCAGCCACGCGGACAACCCCTTATCGGCCCAAGTTTATAAGACAGAGTAACTGTGACCTTGATGCTAAGCGAAATTCATTGAAAATCAACGTAAGCGCGATTGCGATTCGGTTACTGAAAGAGTTGCCACCACCGAGCCGAGAACCACCCCGCCCAGTAGGTAGACCCACTGGCGAGTTCCACCGGCGAGGGCCAGATCACCCGCTGGTGACTCGGTCGACATGAAAATGGTGCCAGCAAGCCATCCTGCTATCACCGCCCAGCCTCCGAACCGGGTTCGCACCAGCCAAGCGCCACCCCTAATCAGGGCCAAAAGGAGTATTAGCACCAGGACCAGCCCCCACGGGATAACCAACTGCCCCCACGGCCACGCCGTGACCCACCTAGCCGCCTGCACGAATGCGCCCACTAGCCCTACGGCAACACCGACCAAGAAAAGTGCGGCGAGCAGGAGCGCCCGGGTCACGTAGTGATACCTGCAAATAGGTCGGTTTCGGGCTGGGAGGAGGGGGTCGGGCCCATTGCCAGCCTGTAGTACTCAGTGCCGAAAGCTTCGGCGCCGACATTGTCAGCAAGGGCGAAGAAACCCCCACTTACATCAACCTGCGTGCCATGGGCGCGCAGTGCCGCCATCTTGGCCGGCAAGAATTCAGGGGCGACAATCATCGTGGTGACTAAATCGTCATCACAGGCGAACGGGATGTCATCTGGGTCCATAGCAGCAAACTCCGAGTCGCTGTGTCCGGAACCGGGCGCCCGCATGGCCTCAATACCCGCCCGAATAACACTCTTGGGGAATGCCGTCCAATAAACCTTGGTTACCTGCCAAGGTGCCCCAAGCTCTGGATCAAAAGTCGAGCTGGCGGCCAGCATGACCGCATAATGTGTAACGCGGTGCGCCTGGATGTGATCTGGGTGGCCGTAGCCGCCGAAGTCGTCATATGTCACGACTACTTGCGGCCGCACCTCGCGGATTACGCGCACCAGCTCTGTTGCCGAGACCAATAAGTCGGTGCGCCAAAAGCAGTCGGGGTTGTCATTGCTCGCGGTGCCAACCATGCCGGAATCACGAAAGCGCCCGGGGCCCCCAAGGAGCCGCCAATCAGTTACTCCAAGTTCAGCCATCGCGGCGCCTAGTTCAATTAGCCGATGATCCCCTAATAAGTCGTCCTGGTCGGCCGCCAAGTGGGCGAACTCCTCCAACAAGATCTCACCCTCCTCACCCAAAGTGCAGGTAACCAAGGTGACTTCGGCACCCGCTGCCACGTATTTGGCCATGGTCACCCCGGTGCCGATGGTCTCGTCATCTGGATGGGCGTGGACCAGCATTAAGCGTCTACTCATGCCCGAAGATTAGCGGCCCGCACCCGATGCGGCACGATGCGCAGATGACTTCATCAGAATCCTTCCCAAGGCAAAAGGCGCGCACCCGGGGATTCCAACTTGGTCGGCCCCGAGGGCTAAAAGTAATTGGCGAGCGCGTGCTCTTTATCCGCAGTAGCAGCGGGATTGATCCGGCCGGCAGTCTTTGGCAACTTGATCTGAGCATTCAGCCACCCCTTGAGGCGTGCTTGGTTGATGCGGCCGCTTTACTGACGACCGGCGAGCTCCCAGCTGCTGAGCGGGCACGGCGGGAGCGAATGCGTGAAGTCACTTCAGGTATTACTCACTTCACAACGGATAAATCTGGAACGGTAATTGCTTTTGCGATCTCCGGTATTGCTTATGTGAGTGCACTTGGCAGCACCGTTCACACCAGAGAGTTGACCACCCCGGGGGCTGTCATCGATCCGAGAGTGAGCCCGACCGGACAGCATGTTGCCTTCGTCGTTGATGGCGGCCTATGGGTTATAGATGCCCACAACCTGGACGCGCAACCGCAACTGCTTTGTGAATCCACAGGTGACACTGAAACGTGGGGCTTGGCCGACTTCATTGCAGCCGAAGAACTCGATCGCCTGCGCGGGTATTGGTGGCTCGCTGATGGCTCCGGGCTAATTGTTGAACGCGCAGACAATGCACCCGTTGGCATCCGCTGGATAAGTGACCCCGCCCAACCAGCTAATGAGCCGGTTGCCCACCGTTACCCCGCGGCCGGAGCGGCCAACCCCATCGTCGAACTCTGGCTGATCCCCCTGGCTGGAGCGCGTAAACAATTAATCTGGGACTTGGCCAAATTCCCATATTTAGCAACGGTTAACACCACCGAAACGGGCGCGGTTGTCGGTGTGCTTGCCCGGGATCAACGCACGGCCAGCATTTATTGCGTTGACCTAACCCGCCAGAAGTTGGCCGAGATTGCACTGCGCACTGATCCAGCCTGGATAGACATCCACGGTGAGCTACCGTTCCTAGCCGCCGATGGGTCACTGATCGAAATTGCCGTCGACCCAGTGACCGACACTTATCGACTCACCCGCGATTCTGCTTTCATCTCCGCGGCCGGCTTGCAGATTCGCGCCGTTGTGGACTGCTCAGGTGAGGCGGTCCTTGCCCTCGCCTCAACCGATCCCATGCAGCAACACCTTTACCGAATTGGTTTTGACGGCTCAGCCGTAGCGCTGACATCCGGTGATAGTTGGAATAATGCCGCCGCCGACGGCACTACTTACGTGCTGGCAACCGCTAACTCCGTCACGACTCGCGTTGACTTCACTGTCGTTCACCCTTTGGGCACGTATTCGATCACTTCACATGCGCAAACCCCCAACGTGATAGTCACACCAAACTTCACAACAGTTGGGCCTGATGATTTACGCACCTGCGTGTTCTGGCCCACCGGTCACGTACCTGGCTCGCAAAAACTCCCGGTGATCATGTCGCCCTATGGCGGCCCACACGCTCAGATGGTCACCCATATCGCCGGTGCGCACGCATCCGATCAATGGCTCGCTGACCAAGGTTTTGCGGTTGTCGTTGTCGACGGACGAGGCACACCAGGGCGCGGTCCGGCTTGGGAGCGCTTGATCAAGAATGATCTGGCGATTGGCATCTTGGGTGATCAGGTCACGGCGCTTGAGGCGCTCGGCGCGCTATTACCTGACCTTGATCTCGACCGCGTCGGCATCGTTGGCTGGTCCTTTGGCGGTTATCTGGCCGCCCTAGCCGTACTCGAACGCCCAGATATTTTCCACTGTGCCGTTGCCGGTGCACCGGTTACCGAATGGCGGCTCTATGACACTGCGTATACCGAGCGCTACCTTGGGGATCCAAATGAATCGCCCAAAGTTTATGACCAATCATCATTAATTACTCGGGCCGAAAAACTGCAACGGCCACTCCTGCTAATCCATGGCTTGGCCGATGACAATGTGCTCGTCGCGCACACCTTGCAGTTTTCCAGTGCACTACTTGCCGCCGGCAAAATACATTCAGTACTGCCCTTGAGTGGTGTCACCCACATGACACCCCAGGAGGTCGTAGCCGAGAATTTACTGAATGCCGAAGTCGACTTCTTTCGAACTCATCTCCAAATGGCTGGACCCGGATCAATCGGGGTATTTGGGGCCGCCCCGTAGTCGGTGCCGATTTCGCGGATCAAATCATTCGACCCGCGATCTTCACCTGCCGCGCCAGTTTGTTTCGTTAGACCCGGGTCTAGCCCCGTAATCGGTGCGGTGCCCAAGAACTCCACGATCGGGAAATGGCACGCTACTTTGTGGCCCGGCTCAAACTCAATTATTTCGGGTTTCTCGACCGCGCAAATATCTTGGGCCTGAAAACACCTGGTGTGAAAAACACATCCGGAGGGCGGTGCTGCCGGACTCGGTAAGTCACCCGACAACATGATGTGCTCACGTTGCCTTTGCGCGCGTGGGTCTGGGATCGGAATAGCCGAAAGCAGGGCATGGGTGTACGGGTGCAGTGGCCTCGAGTAAAGATCTTCACGTGTTGCAAGCTCCATTACCTGCCCCAAATACATCACGGCAACGTGATGTGCGATTTGGCGAACTACCGCAAGATCATGCGCAATAAACAAGTACGCGATACCAAAATCATCTTGTAGGTCTCGAAGTAGGTTTATTACCTGAGCTTGAATCGATACATCGAGGGCCGATACCGGTTCATCGCAAACGATGAACTTAGGCTTTAGCGCTACTGCCCGCGCAATACCAATGCGCTGCCGCTGGCCCCCTGAAAATTCCGCCGGATACCTGTTGTAGTGCTCAGGGTTCAGCCCAACTCGCTCCATCAATTCTTGAACGGCTTTTCTAACTCCACCGGGCGGCTTGACGCCCTGTACCGCGAATGGTGCCCCAATGATCGCACCCACCGTATGCCTTGGATTAAGTGCGTTGTATGGATCTTGGAAGATCATCGCAGCCTTGCGGCGGATCGGCACCATTTCTCTGCTAGACATCTCAGTAACATCGAGGCCATCAAACTCAATGCGCCCACTTGTTCGTTCTATCAAACGCAAGACACTGCGCCCGGTCGTAGATTTACCGCACCCGCTCTCGCCAACCAAACCCAAAGTCTGCCCCGGTTGAACGGAGAAACTAACCCCGTCGACCGCCTTCACCTGGCCGACCGTCTTGGGAAATAGGCCTTTGGAGCGAACCGGGAAGTAGGTTCGCAGATCGGTTACCCGAAGCGCTGGCTCCTGTGACTCGTTCATCTACTGGGCCTCCCCAACAAATTTAGTGTCAAATCCGCCACAGCTTGCCGTTCGGTGGCCGGCAAATGGCAGCGCACTTGGTGCCCGGCCCCCACATCTTCAAGTGCCGGCCGCTGGGTTTGGCACACGTCACCGGTAACTCGATCCTGATATACGCACCGTGGGTTAAATACACACCCGGTGGGCAGCCGAAGTGGTGATGGCGGATTGCCGGGGATCGGGTCAAGGCGATCACCAGGCACCTGATTCAAGCGAGGTATCGAGGCTAGCAGTCCGAGCGTATACGGCATCTGCGGGTGATAGAAAATATCGTCAACGCTGCCCGATTCAACTACGCGTGCCCCATACATGACGGCCACTTCATCAGCTACATCAGCGACTATTCCCAGATCGTGGGTGATGAGAATGACAGCCGTATCGAACTCACGCTGCAACTGGGAAATAAGCTCGATGATCTGCGCCTGCACCGTGACATCCAGTGCAGTTGTTGGTTCGTCGGCAATAAGCAGGGATGGAGAGTTGATTAACGCCATGGCTATCATTACCCGCTGGCGCATCCCGCCCGAGAACTGGTGGGGGTAGTCGTCAAATCGCTTAGCCGGGGCTGGGATTCCAACTTTATGCAGCATCTCAATGGCACGATCACGCGCACTCGCCTTGGATACTTTTTCATGAGCGTTGACCGCTTCGGTCAATTGATCGCCAATTCGATAAAACGGATGCAGGCTAGACATTGGATCTTGGAAGATCATCGCCATCTTATTGCCGCGCAACTTGCGCAGCCCCTCTTCTGGCATCGCCACGAGGTCTTCACCGTCAAAAAACACTTCGCCACTGACATCGGCATTTCGTTTGTTAATAAGGCCCATCACGGCCTGCGCCGTAACACTTTTGCCTGAACCAGACTCCCCCACGATAGCCAGCGTTTTACCGCGTTCAATCGCGAAACTCACCCCATCAACGGCTCGCACAATGCCGTCTTCGGTCGGGAACTGCACCGAAAGATCCGAGACCTCCAAAAAGGCTCGCTGCGAATTCGCTTTTCCGGCCATCACACCAACCTGACCCTCGGGTCGATTACTGCATAAAGTAAATCGACGATGAGATTGGCGACAATTATGAAGGTTGCCGTAACCAAGGTGATGCCAACAATCACCGGCAAATCAGCATCATTGACCGAGTTGACCGCAAGTGACCCAAGGCCCGGCAGGCTGAAAATACTTTCGGTGATGATCGCACCACCGAGTAAACCCGCTAGATCAAGCCCTGCCGCGGTAACAATTGGCGTTAGTCCGGCGCGCAGAGCATGCTTTCTTATTACAACGCGTTCTGGCAGGCCCTTGGCTCGTGCGGTGCGAATATAATCGTCACCTAAAACCTCTAACATCTGATTGCGAGTTAACCGCATATAGAACGCGGCATAAAGAATGGCCAGCACAATCCACGGCAACAGCATCGTTTGGAAAAACTGTATTGGATTTTCAAAAGGTGACACATAAGACGGATATGGCAAAAGCTGGAGTCGAATCACGATGAAAAAAATCGCCATCAACCCGAGGAAGAACGAGGGCAGCGAATAACCCGCCAGTGAAATACCCATTACGGTTTTGTCCTGCCACCTACCGCGACGCAGGGCAGCATAAATTCCAAGCGAAATACCTGCCGCCAACCACAAAAAGAAAGCTCCAAGTGCGAGCCAGATCGTTGGTGGCAAACGATCTTTGATGAGTACCAGGACTTCCTCACCGCGCTTGAATGAGTAGCCCAGGCACGGGGCGTTGCATACCACCGGGCTAGGTGAATCTGCAGCGTAAATCCGACCGACGAATAGGCCCTTCATAAATTCCCAATACTGCTGAATTACTGGCAAATCGAAACCGAGTTTATGTCTATTTGCTTCCAGCACCTCCGGTGTGCAGCCTTTGCCGCATGTAAGACGCGCCGGGTCAGCAGGGAGCAAGCTGAAAAGTATGAAGACTACGAGAGTAAGCAGTAGTAACAAAATGATCATGCTGATCACTCTTCGCACTACATACGCGCTCATGAACTTGAATTCCTATCGGTTCGGTCGCGGCTTATGCGAGACGAAAAACTTCACTAAGACAGTGTTGGTGGGCGGGTGCTGCGCACCCGCCCACCAATTTAACTACTGCTGAACCGCGTACATCTCGGCGTACGGCCAGGAGCCGTAGGCCGGCCATAAGTACACGGGGCCGATCTGCTTACCAACAAGGCGCTGCTCGCGACCAAAGCGGGTCGGGATCACAACAACGTCGGCCATCGCCTTGGTGTTGAGGTCCTGCCACATCTTCGCCTGCTTTGCGCGGTCTGGCTCGATCTTCGCCGTTTCGACAGCGGCATTGAAATCCGCGTTGTCATACTGCGAAAGGTTGAACCCGCCCGTTGGCGTGAACAGCTCAGGGATGATGGTCGATGCATTCGGCCAGTCAGGACCCCAACCTGCGTTAATCAATTCATGCGCTTTCTCCGGATCGAAGACCACGCCGTAGTACTGCCCTGGCTCAATCGGGTTTGGCTTGGCTGTAATGCCCGCCTTGCCGAGTGAGTCGACCACAATCGCTGCCGCTTTATCGGCGGTTGGCGACTGCGGGTAATCGAAGGTGATCGTCGGCGCAGCTTCACCAGATGCAGCGATCAACTTCTTCGCCAGCTCCGGATTACCAGCGTCCGCAACCTTCTCGCCGAGTAAGGTTTCCCACATGCCAGATGGCGCGTAGTCAACACCCATGTTCGGCTTGATGACGCCATCCGCGTAGTCACCGGCGAAATCTCCACCGGCATTCTTGCGGAGCGCGTCACGGTCAAGGGCCACCGCTATTGCCTGGCGGATCTTAAGGTTCGGCACCTTTTGAACGTTGATCGCTAGGTAGCGAACATATGGATCGAGTTCGCTGATCGCCCGGCCTGCGAACTCCGGATTGACCTCGGTTGGGCTCTTGAAGATAACACCCAATTGCTCCGGCTCAACGCCGTTGGCGAGTGCCGTGGCGTCGTTGCCAGAACTGGCGAGCAAGCGCTGATCAATTACCTTTACATCAAGGCCGTAGTCAACCTGCCAGGTGTCTGGATAAGCCTTGCGGTAATCATCGCTGGCTGGATCCCACTTGTCGTTGCGGACCAACACCATCTTTCCGCCCTTGCCGTTCTTATTCGACTCAATCTTGTACGGGCCGGATGATACCGGCGCATCTCCGTACTTTTCACCGGTATCCGATGCCTTGGGCACTGGTGCGAAGGCGGTCAGGGTTACCGTGTAGTTGAAGTCCGGTACCGGGCGGCTCAGATTGAACGTGATGGTCTTGCCATCGGCCGAGCAGGTAACAGCCTTATCGAACAACTCCTGACCTTCGCCGGTGTAAGGGCCCTTATATGCCGAAGAACCGTCTTCCAGGGTTGGGATGTCAAGCATCGAGATGGCATAAGTGGGGCCGCCGGTGATGACATCGGTTGCGAAGGTGCGTGAGGTGCCGTAGGCAACATCTGCGCAAGTAACAGGTGAGCCATCTTGGAAGGTAGCGCCATCGCGAATGGTGAACTCCCAAGTCTGACCACCATTTGTCGCGGTACCGGTGTCGGTAGCAAGGTCACCCACGATCGACGTACCTTCTGCGGCGTCGGGTGAGAACTTATACGCGGTTAGCGTGCGATAAATCGTGCCATTGAAGAAGGCCAGATCCTCACCCGTGTAGATGCGTTGCGGATCGATTTGATCGAACTGCTCGGCATTTGTCAGGTAGTAAAGGGTGCCACCTTTTGCCGGCTCTCCACCACCTGACGTGCTCGAACTACTGCCCCCGCCGCAGGCGGCAAGTGCAAGTGCAGCAACTGCACCGACCGCCGCTAAGCGCAGGCCCTTATTAGCCTTGCCCATAATTCCTCCCAATAAATCGGACCAAGTTTCCTTGGTCCACGACATCGGATCCCCATGGCCCAATGGCAGCCACGTTACCGATCTTCTTAGGTACCGAAAGCGTGAGCATTTGGCTCACACCCGTCCGGCGCGGGGATCTAGGGCGTCGCGGACAGCGTCCCCGACGAGATTAAAAGTGACAACAAGAACCACCAAGACCACTCCTGGAATGAATAAATAGGACGGAACCACACTGAAGTAACTGACGGAGTTACCCAACATGCCACCGAATGACGTGTCCGGCGGCAGCACCCCGACTCCAAGGAATGACAGCGCCGCCTCGGTGCCAACATAAGTTGGCAATGTCAAAGTTGCATAGACGAGAATAGGAGCCCATAGATTTGGCAGGATTTCCTTAAATAAGATGCGGTAGCGGCTAGCCCCCATCGCGATTGAGGCTTCAACGAATTCACGTTCTCGCACACTCAAGACTTGCCCGCGCACAATACGTGCCAGATAAGGCCAGCCAAAAATACTTAATACGATGATTAAGTAGGTGATTCGCGATGGGTTGCCATCGGGAACTCCAAGGGCTGTTAGACGCTGGGTCAACACTCCCGACATTGCCAAGATGATGAGCAGGAACGGGAAGGCAAGAATGAGATCCATGGTGCGCCCGATGACGGCGTCGGTCTTGCCACCGGCGTAACCGGAGATGATTCCAAGTACTGTGCCGAAGAATACGGTGAGAATGGTCGCGGTGGTTGCAATCAGTAGCGATATTCGCAGGCCATAAAGCAATTGCGCGAAAATATCGCGCCCGGTACCCCACTCAACCCCGAGCGGGTGTTCGGTGCTGATGCCGCCCCAGGTGCCGACCGGGCCGCCGCCGCTATCACTGATTGATTCTTTGTCGAATGAGTACGGGTCAACGCCGAGTAGTCCGCAGATTACTGGAGCAAAAATTGCTATTAAATACAAGGCGATCAAGATGAACAAACAGACCATGGCCAATTTATCGCGGCGCAGACGCGTCCACACAATCTTCCGTAGTGAGCGGCTGGCAACTTCACTTCCGGTCAAGGAGTCAGGGCCGTCGATCAACGCGACCTTGACCACTAAAACACCGCCCCCCTGATATGAACCCCGTTTTTTGGCCCAAGCACGTGGCTAAAGCCCTCCTAAGAGGTTACTCTTCAGTAACAATTCGGCAAGCCCGGAGGAGGCAAAAGGGTGAGATTGTGACCTAGTTGTGCCCAAGAGCGAGCTGCTACGACTGGACTTTGGGCTTGCGCCCCGCCTTTGAACGGTCAGCGGCCATTAGCAGCACCTTGCGGATTCGCACCGTTGCCGGGGTCACCTCGACACATTCGTCCTCGCGGCAGAATTCGAGGGCCTGCTCTAGCGAAAGCTGCTTATGCGGGATGAGTGGAACCAAAATATCGCCGGACGACTGGCGCATATTGGTGAGTTTTTTCTCCTTGGTCGGGTTGACGTCCATGTCATCAGACCTTGAATTCTCGCCGACGATCATGCCTTCATAAACCTCGGTGCCAGGACCGACGAACATGGTGCCGCGATCTTGGAGGTTCGCCAATGCAAAGCCGGTTGTTGGACCAGTGCGGTCGGCCACGAGTGAGCCGGTCGGGCGGGTGCGCAGCTCGCCATGCCAGGGCTCGTAGCGCTCGAAGACGTGGTGCAATAGGCCGGTTCCGCGAGTCTCAGTGAGGAACTCGGTGCGAAAACCAATCAGGCCACGGGCCGGGACGATGTAGTCCATACGCACCCAGCCGGTGCCGTGGTTGACCATCTGCTCCATGCGGCCTTTGCGTAGCGCCATTAGTTGGGTCACGACGCCGAGGTAGTCCTCGGGGATGTCGACGCTCAGGCGCTCCATCGGCTCATTGATTTTGCCGTCAATGATGCGCGTAAC
>CAMBQX010000013.1 GCA_945870085.1 Bifidobacterium breve
TGGTATTTGCTTGCGGGCGCTACGAAGGCATTGATGCGCGAGTCGCTGCCTACTATGCGAAATCCAGCGAAGGGGCGGGAGTGCGAGAAATCAGTATCGGCGATTATGTTTTGGCTGGTGGTGAAGCGGCGACCTTGGTAATGGTTGAAGCGGTGGTGCGCCTTCTTCCAGGAGTTGTCGGGAATGAGGCCAGCGTCATCGATGATTCATTTGCGGCGGGCTCCATGGAGAACTTGGTCGAAGGGCCAGTTTTTACCAAACCGCAGGATTGGCGCGGGCTAGCCGTACCTGAGGTGCTGCTCAGCGGTCACCACGGACAAATCGACATTTGGCGGGCCGAGCAGGCACGGCTGCGCACGGCACGAATGCGTCCGGATTTAGCCGCTGTTAGCCCAGAGCTTGGGCGAGGTTAGCTCCTCGGCTGAGGGCGGTTTGGCCCCGCATCCGGCCTGTGGCAGACTCGGGTAGCACGCCCGGGGTGCCCCGCCACAGGGGAAGCCCCCGGTTTTGAACTAAGTAGCTGTTCCCGATCCCCTCAGTGGGGCCAATAATCGTGGGCGACCTGTGGCGCTTACAGGAAGTGAACCCAAGATGAAGACGCTAGACGCAGTCGACGCAGCATCCCTAAAGACCGGGCTCCCGGACCTTCGATCAGGTGACACCGTGAAGGTGCACGTAAAGGTCGTCGAAGGTAACAAGACCCGGGTGCAGATTTTCCAGGGTGTGGTTATCGCTCGGGCTGGATCAGGTATTGGTGAGACTTTCACGGTTCGCAAGGTTTCGTACGGTGTTGGGGTTGAGCGCACTTTCCCATTGCACACTCCGATTATTGAGAAGATCGAGTTGCTTACCCGCGGTGATGTCCGTAGGGCCAAGCTCTACTACCTGCGCGACCTTCGCGGCAAAGCTGCAAAGATTCACGAGCGCCGCGAAAACGTACCTGCGGCGGCTGCAGCAGCGGTTGCCGAACCTGCGGCACCTGTCGGCGCTGAACCAGCCGTAGATCAAGACTGAACCGCGTCCTGCAGCTCAGCTAACAAGTGATTCGCCGTTACTCGCAATCGATGGTGTGACTAACTGATGGCCAAGAGTCGGCGCGATGCTTGGTGGGATTTACCGCTGACGTTTATCATTGCGTTCGGATTCGTGCTACTCCTCACGACCTTTGTGGCGCGCCCGTTCTCTATTCCATCTGGGTCCATGGAGGACACCTTGCAGGTTGGTGATCGCGTGCTCGTGAACAAGGTGACTTATCGCCTGCGACCCATTGAACGCGGCGATGTCGTGGTATTTGACGGCACCGACTCGTTCGTCGCAGCCGGCGAAGTCCCGCAGCGTGATCCAATCACCGGGGCTTTGTCATGGCTAGGCCAATCAGTGGGTGTAGTGCCACCTGATAGCACGGATTATGTCAAGAGGGTAATTGGGTTAGCGGGTGATCATGTGGTGTGCTGCGATGCCGAGGGCCGCATCACGGTAAATGATGTCCCGCTCGACGAGGATTCCTACATCTTCCCCGGCGACGTACCAAGTGACATGAACTTTGATGTCATCGTGCCCGCGGGTAAGTTGTGGATGATGGGCGACCACCGATCTAATAGCGCGGATTCGCGCTACCACCTCGGTGACCCTGGCGGTGGCATGGTTCCACAAAGTCGTGTTGTTGGTCGAGTAATGAATGTTCTATGGCCGCTGGGCCGGCTCCAATCCATCCCGATCCCCGAAACTTTTGCGCAAATACCTGCGCCGATCACGGATAACTGATGGCTGTCTCCGCACGTGAGGGTGATGACAAACCTGAGTTGGCCGATTCGGTGGTGGGGGGCCGGCACCGAAAAGGTGGTCCGCAAAAAAAGAAAAGCGGCCCGCTCCATTTCCTTCGCGAAACCGCAATTATTGTGGTGTCTGCACTGGTGCTGTCAGCGTTGGTGCGCGCTTTCTTAATTCAAGCCTTCTATGTCCCAAGCGCATCGATGGAAGAAACCCTGCTGCCCAATGACCGAATCATCGCGGCGAAGATCACCACTCGGATTTCTGGTGTAGAGCGCGGTGAAATCATGGTGTTTCGCGATCCCGGCGGCTGGCTTCCCACCCCTGAGCCAACGAGTTCGGGGGCACGAAGCTACCTGCGTAGCGCCCTGACATTTATTGGCTTGATCCCCAGTGATAGTGGGCAGGACTTAGTTAAGCGGGCAATTGCAATTTCCGGTGATCGAGTCGCTTGTTGCGATGGGCAAGGTCACATCGTGCTTAACGGGGTGCCACTTGTTGAGCCATATGTCGATGGCTCAACCGATCAGGTGCGGTTTGACATTGTGGTTCCGGCCGCCTCTATGTTCATGATGGGGGATAACCGCGGCAACTCCCGTGATTCGCGTTACCACCTAGATGTCAATAACGGCAGTGTTCCGCAATCTGCTGCGGTGGGAAGAACCGTGCTCACGGTGTGGCCATTTGACCGTTTCAGTACGCATGGGATTCCAGAGATCTTTAGCAACCCAGCAATCGTTCAGGGAGCACCGAACTAAGTACCTCGGGTGACTTCAGCATTAATTTCGGCATTAACTAGCCGGTGCTACCACTTTGGTGGTGCTGCTCTTGGCCGCCCTAATCATGAGCGGGCAGGCAAAATTGATTAACCGGGCCCTTTGTGGGCCTTTCCCGCTTTGGGGCCCGCGTGGGGACGCCTCAGCCTGACATCTGGCTTCGATAAAAAGAACTGAACCCAAATTGGTGGAGGAATCTGCCCCAAATATGGGAGTGTGAGGTTGACGGTGGAGGAAAATGGAGTAGAGTGGTGCCACTTGGGGTTACGAAGGTGACCGATGGGGCCGATGGGGCCTGTGGGACGGGAGGTGGAGCAGATGTTTTTAGGAACCCATGCCCCACTGCTCGACGACAAGGGCCGTTTGGTCCTCCCGGCCAAGTTCCGTGAGGGTTTAGCGGCCGGACTAGTACTCACCAAGGGGCAAGAGCGTTCAATCGTGGTCTGGCCCGCGGCCGAGTTCGCGTCATACGCCGAGCGGCTAAATGAGGCCTCCCGGTCCGATGCCCAGGTAAGGGCCTACCTCCGGGTGCTGTTCTCGGGCGCGTTCGACGAAATCCCTGACCGTCAGGGGCGCATAACTGTGCCACCTGCCCTGCGTGAATACGCGGGCCTGCACCGCGAAGTCGTAGTCGTGGGTAATGGCAGCACCGTCGAGATGTGGGATGCGGCCGCCTGGGACTCGTATTTGGCCGCCCAAGAGGACGCCTTCTCCGGTATCAGCGAAGAGGTGGTGCCCGGGATTTTGTGACGCCGCGCGGTGAGGTCTCCTCCCGCTCCCGCAGTTCCTGACGCACTTCCCCCGCGCCAGGGGCCCGCTTTTATCAGCGGGCGGGGACCTGGCCACGCGGCCACTGCAAGTACCGCACGCAACTAAATCGGATTAGGCAGATCGGCCAAAGAAAAGTGGAGGAAAGATGACCGCACTTGCACGGGAGCTCACGGACCTGACTGTGGCGATGCCACAGCAGCACCCGAGCGCACCTGTCTTGCGCGTCGTGCCAGTAAGTCACCGGGCCCGCCACGCACTGCGCCTGTTCGCGGTATTGGCGCTCGCGGCTGGCCTGACATCAGCGGTAATGGCCGGTTTTTCTACTTTAGTTAGTGGCTGGGGCCCAATCTGATGACTACTTCAGTGGGCCACCTGCCGGTGATGCCAGCTCGGGTCATCGCGCTCTTGGCGCCAGCACTTGCGGCCCCGGGTGCGGTACTCGTGGATGCGACTTTAGGGCTGGGCGGACATGCCGAATATGCCCTTCAGCAATTTCCCGAGCTACTTCTAGTTGGCCTTGATAGAGATAACGATGCAATCGAGTTATCACGTAAACGACTAGCGAGTTTCGGGGAGCGCATCACCCTTGTGCATGCGGTCTACGACGAACTGCCGCAGGTTTTAACTTCCCTGGGTTTCCCATCGGTACAGGGAATCCTGTTTGATCTTGGAGTTTCCTCGATGCAGCTAGATGTTGCTGAGCGCGGCTTCTCATATGCGAACAACTCACCGCTAGACATGCGGATGGATGCCTCCACGGGGATGACGGCGGCAGACGTACTGAACACCTATGACGAAAAGCAACTTGCGCGGGTGCTGCGTATTTATGGCGAAGAGAAGTTTGCTGGGCGAATTGCCTCCAAGATCGTTGCCGAGCGCGCGGTAGCGCCATTTAGTAACTCCACGCGGTTGGTTGAACTTATCCGCGATGCGATCCCGGCACCGGCTCGACGCACGGGAGGAAATCCTGCTAAGCGGACCTTCCAGGCTTTACGGATTGAAGTAAACGGCGAGCTGGATGCACTCCGAGCTGCGCTGCCTGCTGCCCTTGATGCACTTTGTCTTGGGGGGCGCATTGTGGTGATGTCATATCAATCACTCGAAGATCGCATGGTGAAGCAGGCTTTCGCCAAGGGCGCACATCCTGAGGTACCACGTGGGCTGCCAGTCATTCCCGAGAACCTACTTCCGTGGCTACATTTAATTACGCGCGGTGCCGAGATTGCAGATGAAAGTGAACTGGCCAGTAATCCGCGATCGGCATCAGTTCGTATTCGTGCAGCAGAGCGGGTGGCGGCATGAGTTCAACTGCCCGTAAGCACGAGGTGGCTCCTGAGACTTTGGGTGGTATTGACCTTGCTAACACTGACGCCACGGAGTATGCGACTCGCGGCGCACATGCGCGCGGGCATTCTCGGCCGAACTTGCGTTTGGTTTCGCCACTTCGCGCAGAGCGCGCCAGCCGTGGAGTCTTCATCCTCGTTGTCACGGGGTTGCTTGGTATCGGCCTAGTTGTGATGTTGATAATTAATACAGCATTGGCCCAAGGTGCTTTTACTCTCAGTGAGTTGCAGCAGGAGCAGGCGGCACTTGCAGAGCAGGAAGCAGTGCTCACCCAGGTGGTGGAGGCGGCATCGACACCTGGAGCCCTCGAAAGTCAGGCTCGGGCACTTGGGATGGTGCCGAGTCAAAACCCGGTCTTCCTGCGCCTACCCGACGGCGCAATTCTCGGCAATCCCAAGCCGGCCCCAGGCCGCCTGGTTACCTACCCGATAGCGGCTAAGCCAGTAATTGAGACTCCCGCGAACGCCACGGCGCTGGAAGCGGTAAGCGGGGGCTCGGTAGGTACGGACCTGCCGATAGCGCCGGGGGTGAACTATGACCCGGCCGCCGCCGATGCAGCAAAGTCCGCGAATTTAACTATTGGTGCCGGTAAGGGTGCCGGCAAAGGCACCGGCAAAGGCTCCGGCAAAGGCAATCAAAATGAGAACTCTATGTGGGCCGAAGTACCGATACAGATCGGCAATACCAGCACCGATGCCGGTCTTGTCGCCAAGCCGGTGAACTGAGTAACGGATCCGGCATGGCCAGCACCTCAACTCGTCAGCGCCCTAACCCAAGGGCAAGAGTTGAACGCCCGCGTGATCGGCGCCCGGTAGCCAATCTGCGACTGGGCAGTCCTTATAAGCGAGGTGGAATTCTCACATTGGTGACCGTCATCGTGCTAACGATTTTTGCGGCTCGGCTAATTGATTTACAGGCGGTGCGCGGTGAATCTCTGGCGTCAGCAGCCCTTGATCAACGGCTACGAACTGTCCCAATTATGGCGGGACGTGGCGCCATCCTTGATGCGAATGGGCAGCCGCTCGCAGTAACTGTCGAAGCCCGCAATTTGTCCGCCGACCAGACTTTGGTGAGTGACCCCACCGCGGTGGCTATTGCACTCTCACCAATTATCCGCACAGACATTGGTGAACTAATTACTCGTTTGACCGGTGATCGCAAATTTGTGTATATTGCGAAAGAGTTGACTCCCGAGACTTGGCGGCGGATCGAAGCGCTTAGATTACCTGGTATTTTCAGTGAGGAGACAGCAAGACGGATTTATCCCGGTGGAGATCTTGGTGCGAATGTCGTTGGATTTGTAAATGCCGACGGCATTGGTTCAGGCGGTATTGAATACGCATATGAAACCGTACTCGCAGGCACCTCTGGGAGTGTGACATTTGAGCGGGGCCCAGGTGGTCGGGCGATTCCAACCGCGCAGCAAGACCAAGTTGATGCAATCGCTGGCGCCAGCGTGCAGTTGACAATTAACCGCGACATACAGCACTTTGCCCAAGCTGTCATTGCAGCGCAAGTGGCATTCTCGCGAGCAGATAGTGGCACCGTTGTGGTGATGGATCCAAAGACGGGGGAGATCCTCGCGTTAGCTGATGCACCGACGTTTGACGCGAATAATGTTGGCTCTGCACCTGCCGATGATCGTGGTAATCGGGCACTAGGTGAAGCGCAAGAGCCGGGATCTACGAGTAAGGTGATGACATTGGCGGCGGTGGTCGACCAAGGAATGGCAACCCCGTTTTCGACTTTCACAATACCAAGGGGTCTCAAGCGCGGAGACAAGGTTTTCCACGACAGCAGCCCACATGGCATATTGAAACTCACTCTCGCTGGAGTGCTGGCGAAGTCAAGCAACATGGGGACAATCTTGGCTGCTGAGCGGATAGGTGGAAAAACCCTTTATGACTACCTGAAGAAATTTGGGATCGGTGAAGATACCGGGCTCAATTTCCCGGGCGAAACTGCTGGCCGAGTGCCTAACTACAAGGATTGGAGCGTGACCTCACTTCCGACTATCGCATTTGGGCAAGGGCTGAGCGTTAATGCGGTACAGGCCGCCAGCGTTTATGCAACTATTGCAAATGACGGGGTTCGGGTGCAGCCCAGTTTGGTTGCTGGGGTGATCCAGGAAGATGGGTCGGTGGATAAACCACCGAACCCTATTTCTACTCAAGTTGTCAGCCCCTCAACCGCGAAGCAGATTCGCGCAATGCTTGAGAGCGTTGTCGGTGAAGGGGGAACTGGCGTGAACGCGAAAATCCCCGGATATCGAATTGGGGGCAAGACTGGTACTGCAATGTACATCGAGCCCTCATGTGGCTGTTATCGGGATGGGGTAGTCGCTTCGTTCATCGGGATGGCTCCGGCCGACGATGCGCAGCTAGTTGTTGCTGTGAGTTTGGTGAACCCAAGTAACGGCCGTTACGGTGGTGAAATCGCTGCTCCGGTTTTTAGGAAAGTGATGAAATACGCGCTGCAGACCCAACAAATACCCCCGACCGGTTCTCGCCCGGCGAAGTTGGCTTTGACATTTGGCGGCGGGTAGGCCCGATGACTTCAGTGCCACGGCCGACGCCGCGCACTACGACCCTCGCTGAGCTTTGTCCGGCTGCGGGTGGGTTTTCGATCGTTGGTGACAGTTCGGTACTTGTTTCAGGTCTGGAATTAGATTCGCGCGAGGTGAAAAGTGGTGACCTATTTGCGGCTCTGCCTGGCCACATCACCAACGGCTCATCATTCGTAGAATCGGCAATCGCGGCTGGGGCCGCTGGCGTCTTAACCGATGACGAGGGCGCCAAAAGTTTGCTGGCAAATGGTCCGGTCAACTTTCCAATTGTGATTGTTCAGAGCGCGAGGCAGGCCATTGGCGCCTTGGCGGCGCAGGTCTACCAAGCCTCACCTGGCGACTTGAGAAGTGCCCCACTTCGACTTTTTGGAGTCACCGGAACCAACGGTAAAACCACAGTTACCCATTTAGTCGAAGCAGGGCTACGTGCCGCTGGTCGCATCACCGGATTGATAGGCACGGTCGGCGTGCGAATCGGCGACGAATCTACGAGTGCTATTAGAACTACTCCCGAGGCTCCGCATTTACATGCATTGCTTGGTGTTATGCGTGAGCGTGGAGTACAAGACGTGGCTGTTGAGGTATCAAGTCACGCGCTAATGGAAGGGCGCGTCAATGGGCTTAGATTCGCGATTGCAGCCTTCACAAATTTGTCGCAGGATCACCTGGACTACCACGGCACCATGGAGGCGTACTTCATGGCGAAGGCAAATCTATTTACCCCATCACGTGCAGACGTAGGAGTAATAGGCGTTGATACCCCGTGGGGTTCGCGGTTGGCAGCGGAAGCCAAAATTCCGGTGGTGACCTGGTCGAGCCAAGGGGCGGTGGCCGATTGGAACTTGAGTATCGTGGGTGGGCGAACGTTAGTGAATGGCCCAGGCGGTGAAGAACATGAACTCCAAAGCCTACTACCTGGTGCATTCAACCGGGCCAACAATTTATGTGCCTATGTGATCCTTCGAAGTGCCGGCATCGCCCCGGATCAGGCAGTGGCCGGGCTTGCGTCGGTCACGGTGCCCGGAAGAATGCAGATAGTCGGTAAGTTCGCAGGTGTTACAGGGGTTATCGACTACGCGCATACCTCGGACGCGATAGCCGGTGCCATCGCCAGTGTTCGGGAGAATTGCGGAGGTGCGGTGATCGTAGTTCTCGGCGCCGGTGGGGATCGGGATCGACAAAAGCGCCGTGAGATGGGTGAATCAGCCGCTCTGCTCGCAAACCACGTTATCGTGACTGATGATAATCCAAGATCAGAAGACCCAGCGCTCATCCGAGCCGCGGTAATGGAAGGAGTTAGATCCGTGACCGCGTCCAGTAGAAGCCAACTAGCTACTGTCGCGGAAATTGCCGATCGCCGCGCCGCTATAACCCATGCGGTATCGATTGCTCGCTCCGGCGATTACGTGCTGGTACTTGGGAAAGGGCATGAACAAGGGCAGGAAGTCGCTGGCCTTATTATTCCCTTTGATGATCGTGATGAATTGAGCGCGGCGCTCCGAGGGCAAGTCGGAGTTGTTTCATGATCGCCATGAGTGTTGCCGAGATCGCTGAAATCCTGGAAGGAAGGGCGCATCAGGTTGATTTAACGGTAATCGTCAACGATTTGGTAACGGACTCGCGGCAGGCGGTTGCGGGTGCGATGTTTGTGGCTATCCGCGGCGAGAACGTTGACGGCCACGATTTTGCTGCAAGCGCGATTAATAATGGGGCTTCAGTTGTGCTCGCTGGGCGCGAACTCGATGTGCCCTGCATTGTGGTGTCCGATCCGGTGCTTGCACTTGGCGCCCTTGCGCGCTGGGTGCGCGAACATAAACTGAGTTGTAAGGTTATTGCGATAACGGGATCAAGTGGCAAAACAAGCACAAAAGATCTGCTCGATCAGGTTCTTTCAACTGTTGGAAAAACAGTGGCGGCAGTCGGATCCTTCAACACCGAGGTTGGTGTTCCGCTTACCATCTTGCGAGCGGATGATGCGACGCAGTTTTTAGTTCTCGAGATGGGCATGCGGGGTGCCGGGCACCTTACCTACCTCACCGAGATCGCGGCGCCCAAAATTGCGGCCATCGTTAACATCGGGTCCGCCCATGTCGGTGTGGTCGGAACCCAGGAGATGGTGGCGCGAGCTAAAGGCGAAATTATTGCTACCTTGCCGAGTAATGGTCTCGCCGTTTTGAACCGCGATGATCCGATGGTCATGGAGCAAGCAACTCGAACTGTGGCTCGGGTTATTACCTGCGGTGAGGCAGTCGATAGTGACATTCGGGCAACTGATGTTCGTCTTGATGATCAAGCGCGGCCTTCTTTTACTCTGGTGATCGAGGATTTGAGCGTGCCGGTTAGTTTGCGTTACCACGGTAGGCATTTCGTTTCCAATGCGCTGATCGCGGCCGGTATCGCATACTCGCTAGGGGTCAACATCGAGACCATTGCCATGGCATTGCGCGCCGCCACCCCCGCAAACAAATGGCGAATGGAAGTTCATCAACTACCTCACGGTATTACCCTGATCAATGACGCATATAACGCTAATCCAGAGTCGGTACGTGCAGCCATCGATACCCTTGCGGCAATGGCCGCGGGACGACGCACCTGGATTGTTCTTGGTGAAATGCGCGAACTCGGTGTTAGGTCTGAGGTCGAGCACACAACGATTGGCGCGTATGCAGCCGAACATGGGGTTGATGAGCTCATGTGCATCGGGGAGGGCGCCCGCCCAGCGCTTTTGGGGGTAAGCGAGGGGGCTGCGACCAACACCACGTGGTTCGCAGATTCAAGTGGTGCGATTAGTGCACTTGAAAGTGGCCTTGCACCCGGTGACGTGGTCTTGATTAAGGCGTCACGGAGTATTGGTTTGGATGTGGTGGCATCGGCACTAATGCAACTAGGTGCCGCATGAGACTTGTAGTCATAGCAGGGGCGATAGCCACGATTATTTCACTCGTCGGCACTCCGATCTTGATCAAGTTATTGAGCCGCCGCGGCTACGCGCAAGCCATCCGGGTGACGACCGAGACCGGTAAATATCCTGATCACGAGGGCAAGCGAGGTACTCCGTCCATGGGCGGGGTCGCAATCTTGGCGGGTGTTCTTGCCGGCTACTTCATAACCCATTTAGTTACTTGGCGGCCGTTGACCGCATCCGGATTACTTATTTTGTTCTTGATGGTTGGCCTGGGGTTGGTTGGTCTGGCCGATGACTACCTGAAGATTTTCAAACAACGCAGTACCGGCCTACGGGCACGCACAAAATTAGTTGGACAAGCGATTGTGGCTCTGGCCTTCGCCGGGCTGTCACTGCAATTTCCGGTGGACGGCAGCACCCCTGCATCGATGGCAGTGTCATTTGTACGCGATACCTCGCTGGTGCTTCCACTCGGGCTATTTTTACTTTGGGTCTGGTTCTTGGTTACGGCTACGACAAACGGGGTGAATCTCACCGATGGGCTTGATGGCTTAGCCATCGGTGCTTCAACGATGACATTTCTCGCATATGTGTTCATAAGTATTTGGCAGTACGGCCAAAACTGTGCCTTTGCTGCGACCTCGACGTGCTATTCCACTTTGAATCCGCTGGATCTATCAATCGTGGCGGCCTCAGCGGCCGGGGCTTGCTTTGGTTTTTTGTGGTGGAATACCACCCCTGCGCGCATTTTCATGGGCGATACGGGCTCATTAGCCCTTGGCGGTGGCATCGCAGGATTAGCGGTCCTTTCGAGAACTGAGTTGCTCCTTCCCTTACTCGCTGGTCTCTTCTTAATCACCGCGTTGTCAGTGATCGGCCAAGTTGGATCTTTTAAGCTCACTGGGCGACGTATCTTGCGCATGGCACCCTTGCATCATCATTTTGAAATGCTTGGTTGGCCAGAGATTCAAATCGTTGTTCGGTTCTGGATTATCCAAGGGCTTTGCATTGGCGCCGGCCTAACGCTTTTTTACGCTGAATGGGTGCGCGCGTGATCGCATCCTTGAACCGTGATTCTGATTGGTCCAAGTATCACGTTGTGGTTGCGGGCATCGGTATTGCTGGTTATGCATGTGCCGATGCGTTAATGCAATTGGGCGCGCGGGTAACAGTAGTTGATAGCGGTGATGGACCTATGCAACAAGAACGTGCAGAAATCTTGCGCACTCTTGAGGTGAACGTCGAACTCGGGTATGTTGGTGACGTCCCAGCCTGTGACCTGTTAGTGGTTTCACCCGGTCTACGCCCCACACATCAATTGATCACCTCCGCAATTGCGGCTGGCATCTGGGTGTGGGGCGAATTGGAGCTAGCCTGGCGGCTGCGACCTAGTGACTCACCTGCACCGTGGTTGGTGGTTACTGGCACAAACGGTAAAACGACCACGACCATGATGTTGGAGTCAATGCTTAGAGCAGGCGGATTTAATGCGGTGGCTGCCGGCAATATCGGCACCTCGCTGGTGGATGTAGTCATGCATGACTCCTATGAAGTCATTGCGGTAGAGGTGGGCGCACCGCAGTTACCTTTTGTGCATTCAATGAGCCCGCATTCAGCAGTCTGCTTGAACATCGCCGATGATCACCTAGACCATTTTGGGTCGAAGGTGGCCTATGTGGCCGCAAAGGCAAAGATTTTTGAGCGCACGCAGGTCGCCGCCGTTTACAACGCCGATGACGTGTCGACGCGGCTACTGGTTGAAGAAGCAGATGTGGTTGACGGATGTCGAGCCATCGGCTTTACGCTCGGGGTTCCGGGGCTATCGATGCTCGGGGTGGTCGACGGAGCGTTAGTCGACCGTGCCTTCATCCCAAATCGCCAAGATACGGCCCAGGAGTTAGCTCTGGTAAGTGATGTGCAACCGAATGCGCCACATAATGTGGCCAACGCACTGGCCGCGGCCGCTCTGGCTCGGGCATTTGGGGTGCCGGCAAAGAAAATTCAAGCCGGCCTTCGGGCTTTTGTGCCCGCGGCACATCGCATTGCATATGTGGCGACGGTCGATGGCGTGGATTTTGTGGATGATTCAAAAGCAACAAATACTCATGCGGCGCTGACCTCCCTGCTGGCATATCCGCAGGTGGTTTGGCTGGCTGGCGGCATGGCCAAGGGTCAGGAATTCGCGGACCTAGTACAGCAGTCGCGCACGCATTTGCGCGCGGTCATTGTCATCGGCGTAGACCGGGCGATTGTTGCCGAATCGGTGTCCCGACACGCCCCGGATGTCCCCATCTTGAGCATGGATCGGACCGACACTGGGGTCATGCAAGAGGTCGTCAAGGCGGCCATGGGTTTCGCAAAACCAGGGGATACCGTGCTGCTGGCCCCGGGGTGTGCTTCCTGGGACATGTTCACCGATTACGGCCATCGTGGTTCCACCTTTGCCGATGCGGTGCACGAGTTGGTGGCAATAAGCGCCGGTGATCAGCGGTGACTGCAATCGATCATGACAGCGAGCAGATCACCGCGGACCGTGAGATTTTAGGCTGGCGTCTTTCGAGCCGGATCAAAGTGTTACTTTCCCACCCTCTAAGTACTTATTACCTGCTCATCGGCGCCTCGATGTTGCTGCTCGTTCTCGGTGTAATCATGGTGTTGTCGGCATCAAGTATTGAAAGTTATCGGATTTTTGGCTCGGCGTATACCTTGGCACAGCGGCAGGCGATGTTTGCGGTAATAGGCGTGATCGTCATGACCCTAGCGGTGCGTACCGCCATAGTGTTATGGCGGAAAATTTCGTGGCTCCTGCTCAGCATTACGTTGCTATTGCTAATCGCTGTGTTGTTTATTGGCGTTGAGGTTGCCGGGCAACGTAACTGGATAGAGCTCTTCGGGCCGTTTCGCCTGCAGCCAAGTGAGTTTGCCAAATTGGCACTGATCGTGTGGGGCGCTAACCTGCTATCCCGCAAGAACCGCCTGCTAAGTCACTGGAAGCACCTTCTCATCCCCTTACTACCGGTTGCCGGCCTCATGATGGTGCTGGTGCTCCTAGAAGGCGACTTCGGCAACGCATTCATGCTGGCGGCCATCACCTGCGGCATGCTCTTTGCAGTTGGTGCTCCACTTCGGCTCTTTGTGCTTTTTGCTGGGCTGGGCGCATTAGGTGTTTGGCTCCTAACTATCGCTGCGCCTTATCGGATGGACAGATTCTCGGCCTGGCTTAGCCCGGGGAATGATCGCTTGGGCGTGGACTGGCAGGTGACTCAAGGCCAATACGCCCTAGGTACCGGTGGTTTCTGGGGGGTGGGCCTTGGCGCCAGCCGTGAGAAGTGGGGCTCTTTGCCCGAAGCCCACACCGATTTTATTTTCCCGGTTATTGGTGAAGAACTTGGATTAGTTGGCACTTTGGCCGTGCTTGGGCTATTCGCGATTTTGGCGTTTGCGATCTTCCGACTCAGCCGGACTACCAGCGACGCGTTTGTGCGCGTGGCTGCTGCCGGAGTTGGATCATGGATCGTGGTCCAGGCGATCTTGAATTTTGGCTCGGTCCTTGGTCTACTGCCCATAACTGGGGTACCGCTACCACTTGTCTCATACGGAGGCTCCTCACTGCTACCGATACTTGCAGCTATTGGCATGCTACTTGCCTTCACTCGTCAAGAACCTGCGGCCAGAACTGCGCTTCGTCGCAAGTCAACGGCAATGTCACTGCGACGAAGGTAGCTAATGTCTGCGCTTCCGCTGCGCGTCGTACTCGCCGCCGGTGGCACCGCCGGTCATATCGAGCCGGCACTTAATCTCGCCGATGAACTTACTTCACTTGATCCGAAGACCGTCATTACCGTGATCGGAGGCGATCGGGGTCTTGAGTCAACTTTGGTACCGGCTCGGGGCTATCCGCTGCGCAGTGTGCCGGCGGTCCCAATGCCAAGGCGGGTCAGTTTGGATATGTTGCTGGTTTGGCCAAGGCAACGGGCGGCAAAACGCCTAGCGAAGGCCCATTTACGCGATTTGAATGCCGATGTCGTGGTGGGATTCGGTGGTTACGCAGCACTACCCACCTATCTTGCAGCCCGCGACCTGCGAATCCCGGTGGTGATTCATGAAGCAAATGCCCGGGCTGGACTAGCCAATCGGGTTGCCGCGCGGTTCACCTCGCTGGTTTATGTCTGCGTTCCAGGTTCGTTGCCGGCAGCAAAAGTTATGGGCCTGCCTTTACGACCTGAAATAGCCGGCTCACAACAAGCCGATTCGAAGTCGGACGCATTGGCAAATTTTGGCTTGCGCGTCGACCAACCCGTACTCTTGGTGTTTGGCGGATCGCAGGGTGCGCAGCACTTGAATGAGGCAATATCCGGAGCGCTACCGCACCTTTTGGCTGATGGTATTCAGGTACTTCACGCCTATGGTTCGCGGAACCTAGCGCCGGAGGCTTCGCCGGGATACGTGCCAATTCCGTACATCAATCAGATGGATCTAGCGTACGCGGCTGCTGACCTTGCAGTGACTCGCGCGGGTGCGATGACCTGCGCTGAGCTGACGGCAGTCGGGCTGCCAGCAATTTACGTTCCGCTGCCTATCGGCAATGGTGAACAGCGGCTCAATGCCTTGCCAATTGTTGACGCAGGTGGTGGGCTCTTAGTCTCCGACGCGGATTGCACGGCGGGGTGGCTGACGGCGATGGTGCCAGCGCTCATGCACGACTCGGGCAGGCTAGCCGCTATGGGTGAGGCAGCGGCAGGCTTGGGCGACCGCGATGCTGGTCGGCAATTCGCCGAAGTCATTTTGCAAGTCGCACAGGCGAGTAAAGGAGAGCGAAAATGACGGCTCCGCAGGCCGTTGCCGGCCTTGGCAGAGTGCACATTGTTGGCATCGGAGGTGCCGGCATGTCGGGCATTGCGCGCATCATGGTGGCACAAGGTATGGAAGTTTCGGGCAGTGATGCCAAGGACTCACGTCGGCTGCAAGCCTTGCAGGCGATTGGCGTTCGAACTCACGTTGGCCATGATGCAAAGTTAGTAGCCGGAATCGACACTCTGGTTTACTCAACAGCAATCCCTCCCGAAAATCCGGAGCGGTCGGCCGCTGAATCCAGTGGGATTCGCGTCTTTACTCGAGCCGATGCCCTCGCATATGTCATGCGAGGGAGCCGGACGGTTGCCGTGTCAGGTGCACACGGTAAAACCACAACCACCTCGATGCTGACGGTAGCGCTGCAGCACTGCGGCGCAGACCCGTCATTTGCTATTGGCAGTGAACTAAACGAGTCGGGCTCAAATGCGCACCTCGGCAGTGGCGACATTTTTGTAGTCGAGGCCGATGAGAGCGACGGTACTTTCCTAAAGCTTGGACCTACGGCGGCGATTGTCACCAATGTTGAGGCAGACCACCTGAACTACTGGGGGAATTTTGAGGCGATTGAGCAGGCCTTCGTTGATTTCGCGTTACAAGTCAGCACTCGATCCGGATTCATCGTGGTTTGTGTCGATGACGAGGGAGGGGCCCGGTTAGTAGGTCAAGCTCGTGCCATGGGTGTTGATGTTCGCACCTATGGCCAGTCACCCGACGCCGATTATCGAGTTACCGGCGCCGCTCTGGTGGGCCGCGGATGGCACTTCAATATCGAATTAGCCGGCGAAGTCATCGGCCAAATTCAATTGCAGGTTCCGGGCCTGCACAATGCCCTTAACGCAACGGCCGCTTTCGCCACAGCGGTTGGTTTGGGGTTTGACCCTGAATCGGTCCAGATGGGTCTAGGCGGTTTTAGTGGCACCCGCCGCAGATTTGATTTCAAAGGTGAAGTTGGTGGGGTCAGAGTTTTTGATGATTATGCCCATCACCCAACCGAGATTGCGGCCACCTTGACCGCCGCTCGCGACGTCGCTGGGGCGGGCCGGCTGATCGTGGCATTTCAAGCCCACCACTACTACCGCACGGCCATGTATTTGCAGGAGTTTGGTGTAGCGCTCGGCTTGGCAGACGAGGTGGTTGTGCTTGAAGTCTTCGCACCGGGCGAAACCCCAATTCCTGGCGTAAGCGGTCAGACGATGGCGGCTCAGGTTCCGCTTGATCCAACGCATGTGGTGTTTGAACCTTCGTGGTCCGCGGTGGCCGGCCAGTTAGCTGCACGTGCGAACTCAGGTGATGTAATAATGACTTTGGGAGCCGGTGATATTGGGATGATCGGGTCCGAGATCTTGGACATCTTGCGGGAGCGGGAATGAGCGCTCCAGTAATCCCACTTGATACGCAGGATCGTGAAACTAAACCGCGCTGGCGCTGGCGTGGCCTTGTTTTTGTGTTGTTGGCGTTGCTTGTTTCAGCAACTATTTGGCTGGTTTGGTTTTCATCGGTTTTTGTTGTTCGTGATATTCGAGTAATTGGGGTGACCGGGAGCTCCGCCGTCAAGGTGCTGGCAAGTGCCGCGGTGCCCCTTGGGGTACGAATGGCTCATTTTGATGCGGGTGGGGCAACAGCCCGAATCAGGTTATTGCCGTGGGTGGATTCGGTTGAAGTTCGCCGGGGCTGGCCTAGTGATGTCATCTTGGCGGTAGTTCCGCGGATCGCGATTGCGACCCAACTTGGTACCGGCCGCGGTGTTGATTCAAGTGGTGTGCCATTTGATGCACCCGGGCCACTGGTAAAAAACTTGCCAGCCATCGACGCCGATGGGGTTGGGCTGGTTTCGGCGGTCAGCGTTTGGCAGTCCTTGCCGGCACCGCTGCGAGCGAAAGTTGTGGGTGTTTCGGCGACTACTCGTGATGATGTTGTGTTGATTTTAAAGTCTGGTGCCAAAGTGCGCTGGGGGAGTGCCGAGCAGAGTGAGCTTAAGGCCCAAGTACTGACAGCGCTGCTGCAACGGCGGGCCGGCCTTTATGACGTTTCAGCCCCAGAGCTGTCAACCATCCAGCAGGAAAAGGCCAGATAGCAATAAATTTTGTGGATTTATAGGGGGTTTTTGCTTGGCCGCAAAGGAAATCACCCCCCCACCTTGCGCAACACCGGCCCCACCCTCTACCCTCCCGCCGGTTGTAAGTAGGCCGAAAACTCACCCTGAACTTGAGGTTGAGACTCGGCAAGGTTAGGCAGTTCGAGGTCACCGCCTCGGACACGACTGAAGGGAAGAGACGCCGTGGCAGCTCCGCAGAACTATCTGGCAGTGATAAAGGTTGTTGGTATTGGCGGCGGCGGGGTGAACGCGGTCAACCGGATGATCGAAGTTGGCCTTAAGGGTGTTGAGTTCATCGCGATTAACACTGACGCGCAGGCGCTATTGATGAGCGATGCCGACGTCAAACTAGATATTGGTCGGGAGCTGACCCGCGGCCTTGGCGCTGGGGCTAATCCTGAGGTCGGGATGAAGGCCGCCGAGGATCACATCCAAGAGATCGAAGAAGTACTCAAGGGCTCTGACATGGTCTTCGTTACCGCTGGTGAAGGCGGCGGCACTGGTACCGGCGGTGCTCCGGTGGTGGCGCGAGTGGCTAGATCCCTTGGCGCTTTGACCATTGGTGTGGTGACGCGCCCGTTTGGGTTTGAAGGTCGGCGTCGCCAAGCTCAGGCTGAAACTGGTATTGAGAGCCTGCGTGCTGAGGTAGATACCTTGATAGTCATTCCGAACGACCGCCTGCTTTCATTATCTGATCGCAATATCAGCGTGATTGATGCGTTCCGGCAAGCAGATCATGTATTGCTTCAAGGGGTGTCAGGGATTACCGACCTAATTACCACCCCCGGCCTGATCAACCTCGACTTTGCCGATGTGAAGAGCGTCATGCATGGAGCAGGATCTGCCCTCATGGGCATCGGCTCTGCGCGTGGTGAGGATCGCGCTGTCGAAGCTGCCGAAAAGGCCATCTCTAGCCCATTACTCGAAGCCGGGATTGACGGGGCTCACGGAGTTCTGCTCTCAATTTCTGGCGGCAGTGACCTTGGGCTATTTGAGATCAATGAGGCGGCCCGCTTGGTTAGTGATGCAGCACATCCAGATGCCAACATCATTTTTGGCGCCGTCATTGACGACACTCTCGGCGATGAGGTGCGCGTTACCGTAATCGCTGCTGGTTTTGATGGTGGCGAACCGCCAGCCCGCAAGGGTGTTTCGACAACTACTTCGGCCCGACGCCTCGATGACACCGGGTCCATCCCGGCGGTCACCGGTGAGGTGCCGGTCGTTACTTCACCACCGGCTCGACCAGTCCAGCAGCCTCGTACCGTCATCTTCGATGATGCCGATGATGGCCTCGACGTACCTGACTTCCTAAAATAGAAAAGCTAAATGAAAACTGTCACAGGCCACTTCGGTTCGGTGGCGC
>CAMBQX010000014.1 GCA_945870085.1 Bifidobacterium breve
GTTATTTAATGGCGGTACTTGCTACCTCCCAGGATGACCGCTTCGATGTCACTCGAGTCGACATTGATCGCGAGGGCCCGACCTATACGGTCGACACGCTGCGTGATTTACGGGCGCAGCACGAACTTAATTTTCCGAACTTGGAAACCGAGTGGTTTTTCATTACCGGCGCCGATGCCCTCGCTGACATCATGGAGTGGCGGGGGCCGCAGGAGGTCATCGCCTTGGCTCACATCATCGGTGTCACGCGGCCTGGGCATGAGATGCGCCACCCAGACCTCCCAACAGACTCTTGGACGCTACTAGAAATACCGGCCATGGCGATTTCATCAACCAATATTCGAGCCCGGGCCGGCCGCGGTGAACCCATTAACTATCTGGTGCCGGAGTCGGTCGCAAATTTCATCGGTAAGCGCAAGCTTTATCAATAGCACTTCCAAAACAACCTGAAAGCAGTGGTCATGACAGCAAGTAGTGAAGCAGTGGCACTCGCGGTAGCGGCGGCCGAGGCGGCCTCAGAGAAGCTCGGCGAAGACATCATGGCAATCGACGTGAGTGATCATGTCGTCATCACCGACGTGTTCGTGCTTATTTCGGCCGCGAATGACCGCCAGGTTAAGGGTGTTGTTGACGGGGTTGAAGAACGATTGCGCGAGATGGGGGCCAAGCCACTCCGGCGCGAGGGCGAGCGCGAGAGCCACTGGGTGCTACTTGATTACGGTGACATTGTGGTGCACGTGCAACTTGCCGAAGAGCGAATTCACTACGCCATCGAACGACTTTGGAAGGATTGCCCGATGCTCGAACTTCCAGCGTCGGTTAACGCCCCGCATTCAGCCCGCGACTCTTCGCGTGAGGCGGCGCACGACGGCGCACGCAGCACCAACCCTTGGGAGTCATCCTGAGCGAGCGCCGCGAACCCCGCCGAATCGTTTTCTGGCGGCACGGACGTACCCCCTGGAATGCCGAGCAGCGCTTCCAAGGGCAAACTGACATCGAGCTAGATGAGTTAGGCGTTGAACAAGCCGAGCGCGCGGCGGCGATGCTCGCAACGTTGCAGCCGGCCGTGATTGTCGCGTCGGATCTGAGCCGCGCGATGAATACCGCTAAGCCACTTGCCCGGATACTCGGCCTCGAAGTCACGACCGATGTGGGCCTGCGCGAAACATTTGCGGGGGAGTGGGAAGGTCTAACGCGGCCCGAGATGGAGCAGGGCTATGGAGCAATGCTCGCGCAATGGTCAGCAAGTGCTGAAATGCGAGCCGGGGTATCAGGTGAAACCCGGCTTGAAGTAGCCGAGCGCGTCGCCGCCGCCGTGCAACGGGCCCTCGAGCGGGTCGAGCCCGGCCGGGTGCTCGTGGTGGTAACCCACGGTGGGGCCGCTCGTGCGGGTATCGGTGAGATTTTGGGGCTGCCACCTGAGCACTGGGCGGTACTTGGGGTTTTAACCAACTGCTCTTGGTCGGTGTTGGTTGAGAATGTCAGCCCGTTCGGCCCGACATGGCGCCTACAGGAGTACAACGCCGGCACCTTGCCGGAGTCGGCGCTAGCCGATGATCGTTAGTTAACTACTTCTGGCCACCGCAACCACCCGGTGGCTGACTTGGTATGCTGACGCCTCCCGAGTTCAACTTGTTAGGCAAATTTCGGGGCTGTGGCGCAGCTGGTAGCGCACCTGCATGGCATGCAGGGGGTCAGGGGTTCGAATCCCCTCAGCTCCACCAAGTTGCAGGTACTACTTCGTTCCTACCCGTAGTATGCTTAGGGTGTGAAGATAAGCATTAGCCTTCCCGATGAGGACGTCACCTTCCTTGATTCCTTAGTCGAAGAGCAGGGGCTCGCCTCGAGGTCAGCCGCGCTACATAAGGCCGTACGACTCCTTAAGGCCAGTGGGCTCGGTTCAGCTTACGAGGCCGCGTGGTCAGAGTGGCGCGAGGAGAACGAGTCATTGTGGTGTGAAACCTCGAGCGACGGGCTGCTCTAAGTGCACCGCGGCGAAATCTACCTAGTGAACCTTGATCCCGCGAGAAGAGGTGAGGCGAATAAGCATCGTCCCGCGGTCATAGTTAGCAATGACGGGGCTAATAGTTCGGCTGAACGCAGCGGCCAAGGCGTGGTCACTGTCGTGCCATTAACTTCTAATGTTACTCGGATTTATCCATTTCAAGTTTTACTCCTCGCTGAAGCGACCGGGCTTGAAGTTGACTCTAAAGCGCAGGCAGAACAAGTTCGTGCGATTTCCGTAGACCGGCTTGGGCCAGCGTTAGGTGAGGTACCCCACCAATTGATGGCGGGTATCGATGAAGCACTTAGACTTCATCTCGCGCTTTGAACAGGTACAAACCTTTCATGGGTGACACTTTGGACCGGTCAGCTGTTTAAGAGTGGGGCTCGGACTCCATGGTCGGCGCACGCCGGGTTGCTAAGAAAGATCCGGCCAATACCAACGGAAACCCAATAACTATGCCCGGGGTGAGTGGTTCGCCAAGGATGAGCACACCCAAGATCACCGCGACGCCCGGATTGACGTAGGTGATTACGGTGGTTCGGGCCGGGCCGACTTCGGCGATGAGCGCGAAGAAAATAATGAAAGCACCTGCGGTGCAAACGGCGCCGAGTGCCACAATCGACCACCAAGCAATAGCCGGCACCGGCTCGGTGGGCCAAGTCAGCCAAGCAAATGGTGCGTAGATCAACGCATTGATGGTCAATGACGCCGCGATGACCGCAACGCTCGGTGCGCTACTTAGTTTTCTATCAACAATTATCGGGCCGAGGGCGTATCCCAAAACGGTGATGCTGATTGCAGCAACCGAAAGCAAATCCCCGCCAGAAACATCGAGCCCGACAAGGACTGCAACTCCGGCAAATCCGACGCCCAAACCGACCAAGCGCATCCCGCTCAAGCGACTGTCAAGGCCCATCGCCCGGGCGATGATTGCGGCAGTAAGCGGCACCGTTGAAATCAGCAAGGCGGCGAGTGAACTTGAAATGCGCTGCTCTGCCCACGTCAGTGCCAAGAAAGTGAAAGTCATCTCGACGATCGCGAAGATGAACACCCACCGCCAGTGGCCTTTGAGTTTGCTCAGTTGCCCGGTGAAGAAAGCGATTGGCAGCAGAATCGCGGCGCCAATAAATACGCGGGCAAAAACCACGACGAACGGTGAAAGTGATTCGACGCCTACTTTGATTAGTAGGTAGGGCAAACCCCAGATTACTCCGAGTGAAATGAAAAGTGCCCAGCCGCGTCGAGACATAAAGGCAGGTTAGTGGGCTGGCTCATCCTCGTTTCGAACGGCTGGCCAGAGAAAGGAGGCGCCGATGACGATGACTCCTGCGATTAATGTTGAGAGCAGTCGGATAACGGAAACTTCGGCAACGGGATCGCCGACGAGTGACATAAGTGAGATCGCGAAGATTGTGATTCCGCCTACGGCGATCGCGTAATTGGCGCGTACGAATGCCAACATGATGAGCCCGCCGAAGCCAATGAATATCGCGGTTGCATAGGTCTGGAGATGTAATCCTTCGATAACCGCATAGGTTATAAGCACACCGGCAATTGAGCCTGCCACTCTTGCGATGACCCGAGTCGCGGTTCCGTTTTGGTCAGGCAGGCTGATCCAGGCGACGGTCATTGGTATCCAATATCCGTGCGGCCAGCCCAGATAAAGATAAGCCGACATCGCGATGGCCAAAGCTAGGGCTAGGCGAGCACCATGTCTAAAAAAATCATTCCTGGTGTTCAGATTCTCACGTATTTGGCGAAGGTTGTGGTTGCTCTGGTACGGAATCAAAAATGCGCGCGGTGCCCGGATTCCTGCTGGAACGATCGTTGCTGCCGTTTGGACGAGGCCGCCGATGGCGACCAGGCCCCCGGTCAGCAAGGCCGTCAGATTGTTCTCGGGGGCCCCCGAGAAAATGACGTAAGCGACCACGGATAACAACCCGATCAGTGCGCTGCGGCGACCTGCTACGCCAACATAGCCGCATATTGCGCCCACGACCGCTACCAGTGGTACTTGGAAAACACCAAAATTTGATGCCAGGCCTCCGAGCAGGGCGCTAATGGTGACCCAGAAAGTGGCAGTCAACATGGTGCGCCAGCGCTGGCCAAATACTTGATCGACATCGGCTAGGCCCACGAAGAGTGCACCCACGGCCAGCGGAATGGCAAAAGCTGTAAACCCGGCGTACAGGCACCAGGTGACGCATAGGGTGACAACAACCGCGCTACGGATCGACGGGACCCATGCGATGGTGGTCACTTGGATCTTGGCTGCTCCCAGAGTGACCAACTTTAGGTGCTCGCGCATGTTACGACCATAATGCCCGCGCCTTTAAGATGTTGCACTTAGCCGTAGAACCTGCTGTCTGCGCTACGGGGTTAACCTAGGTTTCCGCTCCACCCCCCTTATTTCTGAATGACCAGGTGGCAGTTGCCCTGGGTTTGAGTAAAGTGGGGAAGGATTACGAGCGCTATGAGAGGACCCACCATGAAGACCACCCGATTTGCTGCTGCCTCATTCGTGGCCCTCGCGTTGGCGTTTACTGCTGCCCCCGCTTATGCTGCCCAGCCGCAGGCGTCCGACAAGCAAAATGCCGTTGCGACCTTGATCTACAAGGCACTCAAGCGCACGCAGGCAAGTAGCCCAAAGGCGTTCAAGTCAACCTGCCTCCTGTACACGATCAACCCCAAGACAGTCCTTGACCTGTTCTTTGACAATGACGACTTTGTGGAACTCAGTAAGCCTCTTGGCGCCTCGAAGAAGGACTTTCGGGCCGGGATCAATATCGCACTCAAGAAGGCCTGCGCTTAAGTCAGGTGCCGCCCGGCACTGAAACTTTTGATCGGTGCTGACAATCGAGTTGACGAGGCCTCGGTAGACTCACCAGTCTTATGAGTGAACCAACTGATGTCGCCGGCCGCTTCGACGAGCCCGTCGGCTACGACTTCGATGCAATTCAGGAGCGTTGGCTGCCCATTTGGGATGAGCTAGCCCCATTTCGATCCGGGGGCCACGGTGATACCCGGCCCAAGAAGTACGTCCTCGACATGTTTCCGTACCCATCGGGTGATCTCCACATGGGCCATGCCGAGGCGTACGCACTAGGTGACGTTATCGCTCGGTACTGGGTGCAGCAGGGCTTTAATGTCATGCATCCGATCGCCTGGGACGCGTTTGGCTTGCCGGCCGAGAACGCCGCCATAAAGCGTAATGAGGATCCGATTCACTGGACCTACGAAAATATTGCGCAGCAAAAAGCTTCGATGCGCCGTTACGCCTGCTCATTTGACTGGGATCGGGTTTTCAATACCTGCGACCCGGAATACTACAAATGGAATCAGTGGTTCTTCCTGCAGATGTTTGAGCGCGGTTTGGCGTATCGCAAGGCAAGTAGTGTCAACTGGTGCCCGAATTGCCAAACGGTCCTGGCAAATGAGCAAGTTGTCAACGGAGTTTGTGAGCGATGCGATACGGCTGTCACCAAAAAGAAATTAACGCAGTGGTATCTACGCATTACCGACTACGCAGATCGCCTACTTGATGACATGGAAGATCTCGAAGGCAAATGGCCGGAGAAAGTGTTGCTCATGCAGCGCAACTGGATTGGTCGCTCAAGTGGATCTGAAGTCGAGTTCGCCATTGAAGGGCGCGATGAGCCGGTTACCGTATATACGACTCGACCTGACACCTTGTATGGCGCGACTTTCTTCGTGGTGGCTGTCGACTCAGACCTCGCTGCCGAACTTGCCTCGGGAACTTCAGCTGAAGCCGATTTTGCGGCTTATCTCGAGCAGGTCAAAGGCACCTCGGAAATGGATCGGCTAGACCAATCCCGTGAAAAGACCGGCGTGTTCTTGCAGCGTTACGCAATCAATCCAGTAAATGGAGAACGTATCGAAGTGTGGGCATCGGATTATGTACTCGCCGACTACGGTACCGGTGCGATTATGGCCGTACCCGCACATGACCAGCGCGACCTCGATTTCGCACGTAAGTTCAATTTGCCGGTGCGGGTAGTTGTTGAGGCCGGTGAAGACCCATTAGCGACCGGCGTTGCCACAGCCGATGACGGACCACACGTTAACTCGGGCCCACTTGATGGCTTAGGCAAAGTCGAAGCAATCGCTGCGATGAATCTGGTACTTGAACAACGTGGCACCGGGCGCCCGGCGGTTAACTACCGCCTTCGCGATTGGCTTATCTCGCGTCAGCGTTACTGGGGTGCGCCTATCCCGATCATTCATTGCCCAACATGCGGTGAGGTTCCGGTACCCGAAGCGCAGTTGCCGGTGCTGTTGCCCCCGGCCGAGGGCCTAGACCTCAAGCCGAAGGGCACCTCGCCCCTTGGCGCTGCAATCGAGTGGGCCAGCGTTCTGTGCCCCAAGTGCGGTGAACCAGCAACTCGTGACGCCGACACCATGGATACCTTCGTCGACTCCTCGTGGTACTACCTGCGTTATGTCGACCCGAATGACTCGACTCGAGCCTTTGACCCAGCAAAAGTCCGCGAATGGTTACCGGTTGATCAATATGTGGGTGGTGTCACCCATGCAATCTTGCACCTGCTTTACAGCCGGTTCTTCACCAAAGTCCTTTACGATATGGGGCTACTTGACTTCACCGAGCCATTCACGCGGCTACTGAACCAGGGCATGGTGGTGATGTCTGGCTCCGCAATGAGTAAGAGTCGAGGCAACCTGGTGCGGCTCTCCGATGAACTTGCAATCCACGGCGTCGATGCCATTCGTTTGAGCATGGTGTTCGCCGGGCCACCCGAGGACGATGTCGACTGGGCTGACGTCTCTCCGTCAGGTGCGAAAAAGTTCTTAGCTCGGGCTTGGCGTCTTTCCGGTGACGTAACAAGTGCACCCGGGGTTGACTTTAGTTCCGGTGACCGCCAACTTCGAAAAGCCACACATCGAGCAGTGCACGATGCCACTGTCTCTATTGAGTCCTTCCGATTCAATGTTGCGGTGGCACGGGCCATGGAGTTAGTAAATGTGACCCGCAAGGCGATTGATAGTGGGTGTGGGCCAAATGATCCGGCCGTCCGTGAAGCCGCAGAGGCGGTAGCAATTATTTTGTCACTCGTTGCGCCTTACACCGCAGAAGACATGTGGTCGCGCTTAAGTCATGAGCCTTCGGTAGCACTTGCCGGATGGCCAAAAGTCGATCCCGAACTCTTGGTCGAAGAGTCGGTGATTTGCATTGTGCAAATCGCTGGCAAGGTGCGCGAGCGCCTTGAGGTTGCCCCCACCATCAGTGAGGACGAACTGCGGGCGTTGGCCCTCTCGGCCCCCGCAGTGCAGGCTGCACTGGAGGGCAAGAGCATTAAGACGGTCATTGTGCGACCACCCAAGCTCGTCAACATTGTGCCTGAGTAGCCAGTTTTCGTTACGCTGCCCGTATGCCAGTTGCGGTAATCACCGATTCGACTGCCTACTTACCGAGTGGGTGGGCAGCGAAGTACGGGATCTCGGTTGTTCCTGTGCAAGTCGTGGTCGCGGGCCAGCCTTATGACGAAACCGAAGATCAGCAAGCCGCGCGCGTAGTAGAAGCACTCGAGCAGTGGCGTCCGGTCACAACGTCGCGGCCTTCACCCGAACGTTTCTTTGAATGCTTTCGCGCAGCCCAAGAGGCAGGGGCCACCTCGATAGTGGTGGCAACGCTTTCAGCCGCGATGTCTGCAACATACGAGTCAGCGTTACTTGCGGCGAAAGAGTGCACGATTCCGGTGCGGGTAATCGATAGCCGCAGTATCGCCATGGGCCTTGGCTTCGCGGTAATTTCTGGTGCCGAGGCGGCTAGCCTGGGTGCTAATGAGTTTGACGTCACCTCAATAATCGAGCGGCGCGCAGAAGCCAGCCGAGTATTCTTTTATGTCGATACTTTGGAGTATTTGCGCCGCGGTGGGCGAGTTAGCTCGACGCGAGCGGTGGTGGGTCAAGCCCTTAAAGTTAAGCCACTTTTGCAACTCGTTGATGGGCACGTGCAGCAAGTTGACAAGGTGCGCACGGCATCAAAAGCTTTGGCTCGATTAGCTGATCTCGCGGTTGAAGTAGCAGGTGATGCTGAGGTGGATATCGCTGTTCAGCATTTGTCGGCACCCGAGCGGGCGCAGCAACTTGTTGATATCTTGCAGGAGCGGCTACCAGCCGCCACCATCGTGCAGTGCCCGGTAGGTGGAGTTGTCGGTGCACATGTGGGCCCGGGGATGGTTGCTGTCGTAGTGGCACCGAAAGTTGATTGGCTTTGACCCCGTGGTTATGGGTGCTTGTTGCCGGCGCAGTTGGTTATCTTCTTGGCTCGATTAGTCCGGCGGTTTATGTCGCGCGGGTATTCGGGGTCGACCTTTATGCCTCAGGTTCTGGTAATCCCGGTGCCACCAATGTGGGCCGCACTCTAGGGGCGCGCTGGGGCGTCATTGTCGGTGTGATAGATATTGTTAAAGGCTTTGTGCCAGCGGCCCTGTTCGGAATTTATGTCGGTGAGATTGCCGGTGAAGTTGCCGGATTAGCCGCGGTGCTCGGCCACATCACTTCACCATTCTTGAAAGGCCGCGGTGGTAAGGGGGTTGCGACCACCTTGGGCGCAATCCTTGGGGTGCAGCCGTGGCTGGCCATCCCGGTGCTCATTACTTTTGGTATTGGATTGGCGATTTGGCACCGAGTTGGCCTCGGCGCGGCTCTAGCAGCAATCGTTTTGGCACTGAGTGGGGTAGTCGGGTGGGCCGCCGGCTTACTGGATCCATCTGATGCGGTTTTCGCGTTAGTGATGGCCGGGTTGGTGCTGGGCCGGCATATCGGCAATGTCCGCCGAGCGGCCTTGCACTAGCAAACTCGCGTTGTCCACAAAGTGGCTCTGCGGTCAATTTCATCCACAGGTCGGTAATTGACCACTGACTTTTGTCCGGTGACTTCTTAGCGTCGCGGTATGACTTTGCGCACCGTGGTTGCTGACCGCTTTCATAAGCAGGCGCCGGCGGTGGCAGCAGCAACCAGCGATCGCCTCCACCGAATTGCGAGCCAGTGGACTCCGGCCCCGCCGGCAGAGCTGCCGGCCGATGCTTTTGCCGCCGCCATAGCGGGCCCGCCGCCAAGGGCTCGGGTATTCAACTTAGATCGGCGGGCCTGGCGCGGGCTCCTAGTAATCGTGCTCGGTGCTGCACTTATTGCCGGTTGGATGTGGTGGCAGGGCCGGCCGCGGGAAGTAGCACTGGCCCCTGAAGTGATTGCAAGTGGCGCTGCTGTCCCTGGGGCCATGAGCACTCCGGCTGCGGTATCTGGTCAGGTTGTTGTCCATGTAATCGGCGCGGTGAATAACCCAGGATTGGTGGATTTGCCCGCGGGCTCGCGTATTGCTGACGCGATCACCGCTGTCGGTGGCGCTAAAACGGCAAAAGCACTCGGGTCGGTAAATCTGGCTCGCGTCTTGATTGACGGTGAACAGATCGTTGTTGGCGCGCAGGCAGGTGCGGTTACCGGATCACCCATTGACGCAAATGGGGTACTCAACCTAAATAGTGCGACTGAAACCGATTATGAATCCCTGCCCGGTGTTGGCCCGGTGCTGGCGGCTCGAATTATGGCTTGGCGCACGACAAACGGAGTATTTCGAAGTATTGATGAACTTGGTGAAGTAACTGGTATCGGGCCATCAATTCTCGAACAGATTCGTCCACTGGTCCGGGTTTGATTGATCTGCGCCTGCTGCTCCCAGCGGCGGCGGCATGGCTGGGCGCGGTGGTTCTGGTGGTTTCGGCGAATTCAGTCCCGCAACTTGTCGAACGCCATCAGCACGTACTTCTTGTTCTACTGATCGCCGCTACCTGCTTGGTGCCGACGTGGCTCTTCGCCGATCGCATTGGCCGTCACCGCGCTGACTTGATTCGAACAAGTACCTTCGGGCTCGCTATTGGAGTATTGGCGGCGAGTTGGCAGCTCCTGTCGCTCACCGCGCAGCCGTTGGCCGGCTGGGTTGATGCGGGTGCAACCGCCACCGTGCATGGCATTGTTATTGGAGATGCGCAGCGGCAAACCTCACGCGGTCAAGTGATTTGGCAGTCGGCTACTTCGAATCAGCTACGTGTTAACGCCACGCAAATTGAGGCCCGTGGCAAGGTGATTGCCAGTGGGCTGCCAATCATCATCCGTATCCCTGGCAGCGATGGCCTGCCGCCGTCTGGCACGCAGATTAAAGTGATCGGGCGGCTGGCCGCACCCTGGTTACCTGATACGGCAGCTCAATTAAGTGTTTCCGGTGCCGACCAGATCGAAATAATTGGTGATGCCGGCCCGATTGATCAAGTCGCAACGTCGATGCGCGCTGGATTGCGGGCCAGTGTTGCAAAATCCGAACCCAATGCCGCTGCACTTGTCACCGGTCTAGCCGTAGGTGACGAATCACTGCAGTCCGATGAACTTGACACTGCCATGCGCAACTCCGGGCTCTCACATTTGACCGCGGTGTCAGGCGGGAATGTCGCAATTGTTTTAGTGGTAGTCCTCGGTATTGCGCGTTTACTCCGGCTTAGACTGCCGGGCCGCATTGTTTTCGCACTGATTGCTCTGACCTATTTCGTAATTTTGGTGCGCCCGCAACCAAGTGTCTTACGTGCGGCGGTGATGGGCGCGGTGGTGCTCGTTGGCATGTTGGCGGGTGGCAGGCGGGGTGGGCCCGCGGTCTTGTCGACCGCGGTGATCGTGTTAATCGTGATCGCCCCGGGTCTGGCGGTGTCATGGGGCTTTGCGCTCTCGGTGGCAGCTACGGCAGGGCTCATTCTGCTTTCACCGCTGGTTGAGAGGTGGCTGGCAAGCCACCGCTGGTGCGCGCGGCTACCGCCGGCGTTACGGGAGGCGATCGCGATCACCACCGCAGCGCAACTTGCGACGCTGCCGCTGCTAATTGCGATGGGCACGAGCGTGGGCTGGGTGGCGTTGCCGGCGAATTTGCTGGCTATGCCCGCGGTTGCTCCGGTTACAGTTCTGGGGCTGCTCGCCGCATTCGTCTCGCTGGTTAGTCCACCGCTGGCAAGTCTCATTGGCCAGTTAGCGGCATGGCCGGCCGGCTGGATCGCGCAAGTCGCTGTTACTTGTAGTTCGCTGCCCTTAGCGAGTTTGCCCTGGCCGAGTGGCTGGATCGGTGCAGTGCTCCTGCTCCCCGCGGCAGTATTCATTATTTATGCGCGCCGGTATTCAAAACGTCGTTGGCCAGGGGGTGTCCCTAAGGGGGTATTGATCGTCTCGGCAGGTGTGGCTATTTGCGTAATTGGCCTGTTCACCTTCGCACCACTTAATCGTCATGGCTGGCCACCACCAGGCTGGCTGATGGTGGTTTGCGATATTGGGCAAGGGGATGCTCTAGTGCTGCGTGCGTCCGCGACAACGTACGTGTTGGTGGATGCCGGACCAGACCCGATTTCGATCGATCGATGTTTGCGGGATTTAGATGTTGTGAATATCTCGGCCATCGTGCTGACCCACCACCACGCTGATCACGTCAACGGCCTGCCCGGAGTACTGGCGGGTCGTTCGGTAGGCGCAGTTTTCACCACGATCGTGCGTGATCCACCAGATGGAGCTGCACTTGTCGATGGTTGGCTCAATGACGTGGGGCTGGAATCACAACCTGTTCAAATCGGCGAGGTCCGCAAGATCGGGGAGCTCTCTTGGCGGGTGCTGTGGCCGGCAAGGTTAATCCAGGCTGGTTCGGTTCCTAATAATTCGAGCGTCACCTTGCTGGTTGAGATTTCCGGAGTTCGGATCCTGCTGCCCGGTGACATCGAACCCGAAGCGCAGGGCGCGATCATGGCCGCGACCTCGAACCTGATGGTTGACGTGGTCAAAGTTCCGCACCATGGCTCGCGTTATCAGCATCCGCGATTCGCAGAATGGACCCATGGGCGTCTCGCGGTAATTAGTGTCGGCAAAGGCAATACTTATGGGCATCCGGCACCCGAAACGATTGCTGCCTGGCAGGAGTTAGGTGCGCTGGTCGGCCGAACCGATGAGCAAGGTGATCTTGCGATCGTTTCGAGCCCCGGTGGGCAACTCGGCTTAGTCGCCCGGGGGTAGCCGGCAGCGACTAAGGCATGGCTCTGGCATGCTTTCGCCCTATGGCGCTCAGTAAGTCGGCACCCGCGCGGATTTACATCGCTTCGGGTAATGAGCCGATGCTGGTTGACCGGGCGGTTGCCGACACCTTCGCAGCGATTCGTGCCATCGATTCAAGTACCCAACGCGTGGTAATTGCTGCCAGTTCTGATGATGGTGGCGCTTTGATTCGCGATGCGATGTCTCCCAATCTATTCGGCGATGCAACCGTGCTAATTGTTATGGGCATCGATTCGTCAAGTGATGAAGTCGACGCGGCATTGCGCGGATTCATCGCGGAGCCGGCGGAGCATGCTTGGTTGATCGTGACCCACCCGGGTGGAGTCAAAGGCAAGAATCTTTTGGATGCCCTGCGGTCAGCCGGTGGCACCGAGATTGATTGCAAGGCGTTGAAGAAGGGCAAAGCCACCATTGAGTTCTTGAACCGTGAAGTAAGGCTGCAAAAGCGCTCAATGACGTCCGAGGCTATTACGGCTCTTTATGACTCCATCGGCCACGACTTACGCCTGTTGGTTGGCGCGATATCGCAACTTTGCAGTGATGTCGAACACGATCCGATTGCGATCGAAGATATCAACTCATATTTCATCGGGGTAGCTGAGGTTGCCGGCTACACGATCTCCGATGCGGTCTGGGACAAGCGGTCGGTTGAGGCGCTCCGATCATTGCGGTGGGCGATGGAGGCGTCAGATAACGTCGGAGTGCCGACGGTGCTAGCGATGGCAAGTGGGCTGCGCACCCTGGTCGGAGTCGGAGGCATGGCAGGTGCGTCGGATTTAGATGTTGCCAAGACCATCGGAGTGCCGCCATGGAAGGTAAAGACGTTACGTCAGCAGTGGGCCAAGTGGAGTGGTGACCAGCGGCGCTTGGCAGCGGCCGCCGTTGCACTCGCCGATGCTGACGGCGCCGTAAAGGGCGGAGTCAAAATTGGCTCCAGTTTGGATGCAGAACAGAAATTACTCGCACTTGAAAGGCTCGTTATCACCACTTCAGCGGGGACCCGAACGCTGAACTGAGGGAGTCGGTGGTTAGCACCTCACTCGGCTTACCTACGGCGTGCACGCGCCCGGCACTCATGAGAATCACCTGATCACTTATCGGTGCGATTCGCCGGGCGTCATGGGTGACCACGACAACGCTGCCACCAGATTTGACCTGCTCAAGCATCAATTTATCAAGTTCTTGGCGGCCTATGAGATCCAGGTCAGAATCAGCCTCGTCAAGAAGAAGTAGCGGAGCCTTTTGGGCTAGCACCCTAGCAATGTGAACTCGTTTACGTTCGCCACCCGAAAGTGAAGTGACCGGTCGAGTTGCCAACTCATCAAGCTTCAATTTAGTCATGATCTCTGCGACTATTTCGCTATTTTCCGCAGAACTCATGGTGCCCAACCACGGAATGCGCCCCCATTCGACAACATCTCGAACGGTGAATGGAAATGAGACCGTCGTCTCTTGTGTCAGGACGGCTCTTTGCTTGGCCAGTTCACCAAGAGTCATTTTTGAAAGGTCGCGACCTGCCAACATGACTCGACCCGTAGTTGGTGCGAGATCGGCAGCCATGAGGGCTAAGAGGGTGGACTTACCTGAACCGTTCGGGCCAATAATGCAGGCCAGTGATCCTGCTTGCACTGAGACATTTATAGCGTGTAATCGGATTAGTTCCTTTGATCGGGCAGAGACGTCAATTAGATCCAATATTGGAGGCTGCATTAGGCCCAACCGCCTTGGCTCGCCCTCGTCCTACGAATGAGGATGAAGAAGATGGGGGCACCCACGACCGCGGTGATCGCCCCAATTGGTACTTCAATTGGGTTTGCTACTACCCGGGACGCGGTATCGGTAACCAAAATAAGGATTGTTCCGGCAAGGGCGCTGATTAGGAGCAGGGGTCCGTGGCGCGGGCCGATCACCATGCGCACCGCATGTGGCACGAGCAGCCCAACGAAGGCGATTACCCCGACGCTGGAGACGCCGACCGATACGAGCAGCACCACCGCAATCAAGGCTCGGTATCTCACCGCGGATACGTTTACACCTAAGGCGTTCGCTGCACGGTCTCCGAGTGACAGTACGTCCAGTGAGCTGGCCATGGTGGCTGAAATGCCGGCGCCAACTATTACGAAAGGTGCCACTGTTAGAACGGCGGCCCAGGTAGTGAGTGACAAACTACCCGTGGACCAGAAAGTAACAGATCGCGTGGCAGTTGAGTCGGATACTGAAACGAGCACCGTCAGCAAGGCTCCAGCGAATGCGGTAACTGCCACTCCAGCCAGCAGTAGCGTGACTACCTCAGGAACCCTGTTTCGAATTGATATTGAAGTTACTACTGCAAGTGCAATGGCACCGCCGGCACATGCCCCCAGGGCGGAGAAAGCAGTATTAAATGACGCTCCAAGACTGACCGCGGCGACTCCACCCAAGGCCGCCCCGGCGGATACCCCAACGAGTGCCGGGTCGGCGAGTGGATTGCTGAGTGACCCTTGCATGAGCACACCCGCGAGAGCCAATCCACTGCCGATCAAAATGGCCATGATGACTCGTGGGCCTCGGATATTCCAGATGATTGACGTGGTCGTGTCTGCGACACCGATGTAGAGCGCACCTATTGCGATCGCTATCACGACTAGCACCAGAATTACCGCGATGGCAGCGGGGCGGCTCCTCATTCGCTCATGGCTTTGGCGATTGCTTCCCGCAGCGCGTCAATCAAGTTGGCGGTGCGCGGGCCGAAGGACAGCAGCAGGGTGTCTTCGACGGCAATGACTCTTTTCGCCTGGCCCGCCTCAGACTGGCCAATCCCCGGCAAACTTACAAGTCCGTTGATCCCTCCGACAGAATCGAGGCCTTTTGTCATTACCAGAATAAGATCGGGGTTCATTTGCGCGATTGCCTCCGGTGTCAGCGGGGTGAATGCACCTAAACCCGCTTCTGCCCCTGCGTCGATTGAGCCAGCTGCGTCAATTAGCGAATCTGCGCCAGATCCCAAACCGCCAATTAAGTAGATTGCCGAAGTGCCCCGTAGGTAGAGAAAAGCTATTCGAGCTTTGGCCGTACCCGCAGGAGTAGAGGTGGCAGGGCTTAAGTTGGCGCCCGTAGCTTCAGCTATCACCTTGTTTGACGTGGCTTTGTCGACTCCAACCGCCGCGGCAATTGCTGAGGTGCGAGGGCCGATGTCGGTCAGGCTCCAAGCTTCAGGTATTTCTACTACCGGTACACCCGCAGCGCGAATTTGATCAATCGCCTCCGGGGGTGACGTCGATGCGTCAACTAGGACGAGGTCAGGGCTTAGCGACAATACTTTTTCGGCACTTACTGAATGTGCTTTGGTCACCACCATCGCGCCAGAAATCTCTTGGATGTCACTCGTTTCGTCGCGGCCAACAACGCTTTCACCAACTCCTAGTGCGACGAGAGTTTCACCAACTCCGGTCGCGAGGCTCACAATGCGTTTGGGGGCGAGGGCTCCTACGACTGCGCTTTCAAACTTTGGCATCGGCACATTGGCTGACGTGATGATCTGAAAGTGCGACAGTAAATTGGGAGTCGGGCTGATCACCGGGGCCGTATTGGTTTTTGAACAGGCACCAACCAAGGAGGCGAAGAGAACTAGCGGCACTAGCAGGGTTAGGCGCCTTCTCATTTCATTATTATCGCGTTCCACTTTCCTTGAAGTCCTGACACAGTGTCGGGATGACCCCGACACTGTGTCAAGCGCGCGACTCGCTAAGTGAAATACATTGTCGAGGTGTTCAAGGTCCTGAGAATATTTCTCACTGCGGTCATCCCGGTGATGCTGGTAGCGAATTCGCAAAGCCTTGTGGCGGCTGCCAAGGAGCCATCAGGAAAGAAGGCCCCGACCGTCTCCGCAACACCAATCCGTGGCCTTAACCCAGCAGGCACTGTAGTAACTGTGTCGGGGCGAAATTTCGACCAGTCGGTTGGGATTTATGTGGCGTTTTGCGTCACACCAAGTCGGGGACAACAGCCATCGCCATGTGGGGGTGGAGTGAATATCGGTGGAGCGAGTGCAGCATCCGTTTGGATTTCGTCCAATCCACCGCCTTACGGTCGCTCACTCGCTACCCCGTATTCGGCAGGTGGCAGATTCAAGGTGAGAGTAGCCGTTTCGGCGCTCATCGCGTCGATCGACTGTCGAAAAGTTTCCTGCGCGGTAGTAACACGGGCCGACCACACCCGCCCAGGGGACCGTCGTTTTGATACCGCTCTCCCCGTCAGTTTTTCAGCCGAGTAAATCGATTCAGTATCTAAGACAGGAGTAAATTAAATGAAGAGTAAGTCACTGGTGGTAATTTTCGGGCTCGCGCTGAGTGTTGCGGGTGGCGCGGCGGCGTCGCCGGCGTTTGCCGATACCGGCTTCAATGCAACAATCGCTGGGCAGCCTAATAATTCACCCCTCGTAAACTTGGCGCAATCATCAACTTTGAAAGTTGATGTGGTGAACCTGCCAGCTAATGTCGGTCTATATGTCCTAAATTGCAAGGTTCCGGATAACCCCAGGTCGTCCCCGACCCTGTGTGACTCATCAACTGCTGCACTGGCTTATCTCCCCGCGGATGCGGCACCAAGAGCAAGTGTGTCAATCCCGATCCGAGTAAATGCAGAATTTTTGGGCACCAATCCCAACCCATCGACGGTAGCAACGCCAATTGGGCCCGTTGACTGCCGGGTGAACACCGGGAACCCGAGGTCAACAACTTGCGCAGTCTATGTACTTGGTGCAGGTAAGGAAAGCGCTAATCCTGCGTACCTGCGGGTCTACCCAACGGTGTTTTCGCCGGTCTCGCTCACTCGCGCAAGTGATTCAGCAACGGTAGTTGTTTCGGATCAGGTCGTGAAGTTGAAGGAACAGATTAAGTTGAAGCTAGATGTAGTCTCCCCGATGAAGGTATCGATGAAATCAGGGCTCGTACCGAATCTAACGGCAGATAATTGTGCGGTCACGAGTTCGACAATCAAAGCATTAAAGGACTCGGGTACTTGCACTGTGACAATCAGCACAACAGGTGGTAAGAATTTCCGGCCAACGGTGACTACGCGAGTATTTCAACTTACTCGCTAGGTGTGGGTGCTCCGGGGCTCGCGTTAGAACCGGAACTTGCAAGACCTCCGTGGATGAAATTCAACACAGCTTGGATTTCATCCACGGGGTCGCAGCCGGTTGTTTCAATAAGGTCTATTGATGCCTGAACCGTTCCCCAAATATAGTGCGCCAGTTGAGTGGGGTTGGGGCTACCAAGGCCTGATAGTGCCGTCATCAATGGACTGATCAAATCAGCGTGCATTGCACCCACCTGTGCCCGGCGCGCTGGTGGAAGTTCAATGGAGGCCGCTGACTTAAGTAGGGAATGCTGACCGTCGGCTACGTAAGTCAGGACCGAAGTTACCCAAGCGTCCACTAGTGAGTTTGGATCTTCGATACCTGTGGTGGCGGTCCGCAAGGTGATGGCCCACGAATCGAGTTCGTCCACGATCACGTCGGCAATGAGATCCGCGGCGCTGCTGTAGTACTCGTAGACAGCCGACCGCGAGAGTCCTACCTGGGTCGCAACTTCGGCGACCGTGAAAGCTTTGCCGCTTCTAATCAGTGCGGTGGCAGCAACCAAGAGATCTGCGCGACGAAGTTCACGGTGTTCAATGACCGTGGGTGCGTTGATCTTAGGCATGTGCCTGCCGGTCGAGCTAGAGCGAGTCGACGCGCTTGGCGATTGACGACTTGCGGTTGGCTGCCTGGTTAGCGTGGATGACGCCCTTGCTGGCTGCTTTATCGAGGGCCCTGTTGGCATCACGGGCAAGTTCTTTGGCCTCGGTGCTCTTGCCGGCTGCTGCTGCCTCGCGGAACTTGCGCACGGCCGTCTTGACGGATGACTTAACGGCCTTATTGCGCTCACGGGCCTTCTCATTGGTCCGATTACGCTTGATCTGCGACTTGATGTTCGCCACGGGACAACTTTCT
>CAMBQX010000015.1 GCA_945870085.1 Bifidobacterium breve
CGCTCCTGATGGCCATCCTGTTCGGCTTAGCAATCATCTTGGCCCGGCGCCGCCCAAGAATGGTGCTAGCTGTCGGTATCGCACTCGTTGTAACCGGAGGTCTAACGACGTGGGCTCTTGGCGTCGGCAAAACTTTCTTCGTTGATCAACTCGCCGGCACGGTCTTTGGCGGGGCTTCTGGGGTTTTCTGGGACACCCTGCTCAACTACTTGATGACGGGGCTGCAAGGTCTGATGATCTTCGGTGTAGTCGTGGCAATTGCGGGCTGGTTCGCCGGGAGTTCTAGGCCAGCACGCAATGTGCGCTCGCATGTGGTTGCCGGACTGACTGAAATTGGTTCCTCGCTTCCAGAAAATGGGCTGAGCACGTTCTTGGCCGCTCGCGCAGATACAGTGCGCTGGGTGATAACGGCCGTGACCGTGTTCATTCTGGTGGTCGGCAGCGTGATGTCGCTGACACACATGATCTGGGTACTGCTACTTGCCGGTGGACTCTTCACTTTGCTACAGGTGTTGATCGCGAAGACAGAAGCTGTAGCTGTAACAGCGGAGCTACCCGCTAACTAAATCTGCTAAATCAGACCTGAGTGCGGATCGCCTGTATCCCGTCACCGGCACTCGCAGTGAACGCCAAAGTACTTGCTGAAACCTCGTCGGTGGCTACCGATACCTGGCCGGTTTTGATTGCTTCGGTGTAGGTTTCAAAATCCTTACCGACCTGCTCAGCGTATGACAGCCCGAATCCCATCATCGCATTGTCGAATTTGGCGCTGTCGCCAAGATATGAAGCAATAGCCACCGCGTCACCAGAACGTGCATGTGCTCGGGCGAGTGCATTTCCACACAACGTTGCATACCCCTGCAGTAGACCTGAATCAAGTTGCGTGACATCAGGTGACCACTTCATGTCACGAAGTTGCCTAATATAGAAATCGCGGCCCTGCGGTCCACGAATCCAACCAAGGAAAATATCGCTGGCGGCCTGCATGACCCGTTGCCCACTGACAACTCGTTCACCTTGCTGTTCAAATTCACTAGGTGCGGTAAATGGCTCAAGAACGCTTCGCACCGCTTGTTTAATCTGTAGCACCAAGAGATCAGACTCATCACGGCCTTGAAGAAGAATCACAAATGCGAGTAGGCCAACACTTCCAACGCCAACAACCTTGTGCCCAATATCGACGAGGTGATAGCGGCTAAGTATTTCGCGCCGATCATCAATCAAGGTGGTTCGGTATTGACCCAACAGCCCCTGAAGTAACGGGTGGACGTCGCTACCGACTTCAATCCGAACCAATACCGGGGGTGAATTGATAAACCGGCGTTGCCCGTCGACGATTTCGGTCATTTTGTCGATCGCCGACCAAGCTGTGCGCTTTTGGGCTTTAGCGACCGTGCGATCAGCGGCTTGGACGCCCCTCTTGCCGGCGGCATCGCGCCACCAACTTTGCAGCACACTGGAATCAATGCGGGTGTACCAGATATCTAATTCGCTCATCTGGCTAAACGCACTCATAGAGGTTCGATATGAGGTAGCCGCAGCACGTGTGATGTTTTCAATTTCAATACTTGGGAAGCCACTATTCTGTGCCGCCAAAGTGAAGGACGTAGTTAGCCGAGCCACGTCGAATTCAAAAGGCCCTGGTAAAGTCTCGTCGAAGTCATTAATGTCGAATACCACCGCGCGATCTGGTGCGGCGAATAAGCCGAAGTTCGAAAGATGTGCATCACCACATAACTGCACCCGTAGGCCAGAGTTCGGGCGCGTTCCCAAATCCGCTGCCATGGTCACGGCGGAGCCGCGGTAGAACGTAAATGGGTTCACTGACATTCGGGAATGACGATGCGGAACCAAGGCCGGCACCCGGTCGACTTCTTGAGCTGCAAGTTGATCGACCACATTTTCACGATCACTAACAGGCACCCAGTCGGCTAGTGCACTTCGGGGGGCTTGTTTACGAGCTGCTAAGCCCAAGGCGCTACGCGCCGCCACATTCGTCAGACGGTCACTACTCGGGTCGGTGGTAGTTGCCATGGGAGCAGAGTAGTCGTCTTAACCTCTAGGTTGGCTGTGAATCTATCGGCGTGCGGACCACCAAGCTAGCAGTGCCTCGGTGGCCTGCTCCTCGCCAAGTGGCCCACGATCTAGGCGAAGATCCATTAGGAACCGATACGCCTCCCCAACAAGTGGGCCAGGGGGCAGGTTCAAGATGCGCATGATCGCCGCACCATCAAGATCTGGGCGCAGTGAGGCCAGCTCCTCCTCTTGCTCCAAAACATTGATGCGGTTTTCAAGGCCGCTGTAAGCCTGCTGCAAAGCGGCGGCTCGGCGTTTATTGCGCGTGGTTGAATCTGCACGCGTGAGTTTATGTAGTTGCACCAATTGCGCTCCGGCATCGCGAACATAACGACGCACCGCCGAATCCGTCCACTCACCGGTGCCATAGCCGTGAAACCGAAGATGCAGTTCAACTAATCGTGAGACTTGATCAGTGGTGTCATTTGGGAATCTCATAGCCTGCATACGTTTTTTGACCATGCGGGCTCCCACCATCTCGTGGTGGTGAAATGAAACCCCACCCTCCTTTTCAAACTTGCGAGTTTTTGGTTTGCCGATGTCATGTAATAGCGCCGCGAGTCGAAGTACCGGGTCTGGCCCACTAACTGGCTCGTGCACTGTCTCCATCTCAATTGCTTGTTCAAGCACCGTCATTGAGTGCTCATAGACATCTTTGTGGCGGTGGTGTTCATCCTCGGTCAGACGCAGCGCCGGCAATTCGGGCAAGATCCAATCGGTTACACCAGTGTTAACCAGTAACTCCAACCCCGCGCGCGGATCAGGTGCCATCAGGATCTTCATAAACTCTTCACGGATGCGTTCGGCTGACACAATGGTGATGCGTTCGGCTTGCTCATGCATCGCTTGCAGGACGTCATCACTCACCCGAAAGCCAAGTTGGGAAACAAAGCGTGCAGCCCGCATGATGCGCAGTGGGTCATCGTCAAATGAATCCTGGGCACGACCTGGTGTGCGGAGCAGGTAATTTTCAAGGTCAGTAGCCCCGTTAAACAGATCTACTAATTGCATTTGGGGAAGCCGCAAAGCAAATGCGTTGACCGTGAAATCCCGTCGCCCTAAATCCCCCTCGAGGGTGTCGCCGAAGTCGACCGCTGGTTTACGGGATTCACGGTCATAGCTCTCGGTGCGATAAGTGGTTATTTCACATTCTTGGCCCTGAATCCGAGCTCCGACGGTTCCGAACGCGATGCCCACATCCCAGATGGCGGTGGCTAGGCCCTCGATGACCTCGATGATTGCCTCCGGCCGGGCATCGGTGGTGAAATCCAAATCCGGGGTCGAGCCCACCCGGCCAAGTAGAGCGTCACGCACCGGGCCACCCACGAGGGCGAATTGGTAGCCGGCCCCCTTGAATCTTCCTCCAAGTTCAGTCAAAAGGCTCGATATTGGAGCCAGTTGGGCTATCACGCGGAGTTCATGTGGAGTCGACACGCATAGCAGCGTAATGACTAGGCGCCCAGGTTTATCCTGCAGATATGGGAATTTACGTTCCGAGCGTCGAGGAGACCTCGGCTGGCGGGTTGGTACTCGACCTGAAAGGCCCTATTCCCAGCGCTGCACTCATTGCCCGCCATGACAAAAATGGGCGGCTAATTTGGCTGTTACCCAAGGGCCATGTTGAGCCTGGTGAAACTAACGAGGAGGCGGCCATTCGAGAGGTTGCCGAAGAGACCGGCATCACCGCGAGCATTTTGGCCCCGCTGGGCGTGATTGATTTTTGGTTTATGAATCCCGATAAGCGCATCCACAAGACTGTCCATCACTTTCTATTGCGGGCCGACAGTGGTGAACTTAGTGATGCGGATCGTGAAGTTGAAGAAGTGGCTTGGGTGCCGTTGAGTGAAGTTCTCTCGCGCCTGCGTTACCCGGCTGAGCGGAATCTAATGAGTAAAGTTGAAGCACTGCTGGGCGATTCGTGTCCCACCTGAATACCAGCAGGTCTCCTCAACTAGCGCTAGCGCTTTTGATCGCCCTCGCTGCACTGGTTGGAATCACGCCGGTTGCCCATGCCATGCCAGAAGGTTCCGCGATTGAAGTTGTCCTTGACCAGTTCACGCCGATTGTTCCTAAAGTAAAAGGCAAACTTCGAATCAGCGGACGCGTAGTAAATATTTCAGGCCGTTCGATCGAGAATGTGTCCGTGCAATTACGAGTTGCTGACTTCGCGCTGGCTGATAGAAGTTCAATTGCAGCCGTGAGTGATGCAGATCTAGTGTCTGACGTTGATAGTGGATCCAGCAGTATCAATATCACGCGCACCTTGATCGCTTCGTCTTTGGCCCCGAACCAGCAGGAGTCATTCATCATTTCAATTGAAATCGCTGGCTTAGGATTTACCGAACCGGGAACTTACGTAATTGCAGTTGAAGCACTAGGTGCTATCCCAGGTCTTGATGAATTTGATGAACGCAAAGGTATCGAACGAACTTTCTTACCGTGGTTTCCAACAGGAGCTGGTGTTGCCCCTACTAACATCACATGGTTACTGCCGCTAGCCGACCGGCCCGCCCGAAATGCCAATGGGGTACTTCTTAATGGCGAAACACCAAAGGCCATGTCACCCGGGGGTCGCCTAGATTCGTTAGTCCAAATTGGCGCCAATTTCCCTGGTCAAGTTTCTTGGTTCGCGGATCCGGACCTCTTGCAGGCAGCATCTGCGATGGCGCAGGGATATTTAGTACAGGAAAATGGTAGCCCGGTGGTGGGTGATCAATCAGCTGCGATCTCAAAGTGGCTGACCTCCTTACGCTCAGCCCTCGATGAGTCAGCAGCCGCGTCCGGTGTTGAATCGCAACTTAGGGTGCTGCCATATGCCGATATTGACGCCACCGCCACGCGCAGGGCCGACTTAGCAACTGAACTCATTCGAGCTGTGACTCAGGCGCCAATAATCTCGCGCGCCGCAATCGGTACGCCGGTCGCAGGCACTACTTATTGGGCACCTGGAGGTCGTATTGATGAAGACACAGCAGAACTATTGGCTTCTGCAGGAGCCACCACGGTTGCATTATCAGCCCGTGCAGTAACGACCTCGGGTAATGCTCCGGCAATAGCGTCAATCAGCACTCCGGCGGGCACCATTGCCGCACTACTAATTGATCCGGTGCTCGCTAATTTGCTGACCACTCCGAAAACCAGTGCCAATGACGTAATTCTCGCCCGCCAGCAATTCTTAGCCGAGACCGCGCTCTTGGCCACTTCATCGACCGGTGCGGCGCACGTTGTTGCAGCTCCGATAGATGTGCGCTGGGCCCCGAACTCCCAACTGCTTTCCGATTTATTAAGTGCCACGACCACCGCACCTTGGCTATCGGCCCACTCACTTGACGAATTACTTGCCAGTGGGCCCACATTTGGTCAAACCCTAAATTACGGGCAAATCGCAAAAGATGCCGAACTGCCAACCGCCTATTTGCAACAGGTGACGAAGGCGCAGGCTCGACTCCAGCAATTTGTTGCAATCCTTGATGATCCAGCAGCGGTTTCGGTAGGCTTCACACAGGCTATTACGCGCACCTTGTCTTCGGCTTGGCGTAGCGCGCCCCTCACCGGTAAGGATTTACTCAAGCAAATCAACATCGAACTTGGTAAGCAGATGAGCCAAGTTCATGCCCTCTCCAAGGGCACGATCACTTTCTCCGGTGATGCCGGGCGAGTGCCTATCACTTTGGCGAACGACTTGGATCAAAGTGTGACAGTGAGTATGCAATTAGTTGGCGTACCAGCGGTGCGACTCGAGTCACCACCGGTCACCAACATCGTCATCGAGGCCGGCCGCAAAGTCAGTGTTGAGGTTGAAGCCCGGGTAATTGGCGGTGACCCACTGCCGGTAAATATCCAGATTCTTACCCCCGATGGTGTGAAGTATGGCGTCCCAAGCAGTATCACCTTGACTTCAACCGCTTACTCAAGAGCGGCGGGATGGGTTGTCGGAGCAGCGTTCTTGGCGATACTTATTTTCGTGGTCGCTGGTGTGACACGGCGCATCTGGAAAGCCCAACGGTCCCAGAAGTCGACTGAGTCTTCTGACACGGTGTCCTCATGACCGAAAATTCGAACGAACGTTCCCTCGCGCGCTCCAGTGCAGTCATGGCATCGGGCACAATCGTTTCACGTATTACCGGGGTGCTACGCGACATAGCAGCGGCCGCGGCTTTGGGTTTCTATTTAGTCTCTGATGCATTCTCGTTGGGTAATAGCCTTCCAACGATTGTCTACATTCTAATTATTGGTGGTGCGCTCAACGCGGTATTTATCCCGCAACTGGTAAGGCGCATGAGTGAGGACGAAGACCAAGGTAAGGCTTATGCCGATCGTTTAATAACCCTCATAGTTAGTGTGTTGCTGCTGCTGTCAATCGTTGCGGTGCTCGCGGCCCCTCTCATTGTTGATCTATACACCCCGGCTGACTACCCGACTAATGAGTTTGATCTAGCGGTTGCCTTTGCCCGACTCTGTTTACCGCAGGTACTTTTCTACGGTATCTATTCGATTCTCGGACAGGTATTGAATGCGCGTGGACGATTTGGGGCGCCCATGTTCGCCCCGATAGCGAATAACGTGATCGCGATCGCGACCTTCTTATTGTTTATCGCGGTGGCGGGTACCTCGGCGGCGGCCGATGGCATCCTTACTACCCAACAGATTTTGATCCTTGGTATCGGAACCACCCTTGGTGTTATTTCGCAAGCCGTAATTTTGTTCCCGGTACTGCGCCGTGCCGGATACCATTGGCGCCCGCGCTTTGACTGGAAAGGAGCGGGTCTCGGTAAGGCCGGTGGGTTGGCGATGTGGACCATTGGTCTAGTGCTCGTTAATCAGGCCACTTATGTCGTTATCACCCGACTTGCAACCCAAGCCAATGTTGACGCCGCTGCCGCTGGCACCGTGGCTGCCGGGCTCACCACCTACCAAAAAGCTCATCTAGTTTTTATGCTGCCACATAGTGTCATCACGATATCAATCGTGACAGCAATGCTGCCGGCGTTAAGTCGAATCGCACATGCGGGTGATCTACGTCAAGTGGGAAGTGACATCGGCACCACGATGCGCACTGTAGCCGCTTTGATCGTGCCGATTGCTGCGGTGCTTTTCGTCACTGGGTCTGACCTATCGATACTTCTTTTCGGTTACGGAGCTGCGACACCGGAGCAAGCGTCGCTAATGGGTGAGATTGTTTCTATATTCATGATTGGATTGCTACCGTTCACGCTTTTCTACGTGCTTTTGCGTGGTTACTACGCGATGGAAGATACTCGCACCCCTTTCTATATAACTGTGGGCCTTAGTGCCTTTTGGTTGATAACTGTCTTACCGCTATTTGAGATTGCGCCGGCCGGTGGAGCGCAGGTCGCCATGATCGCACTGACCTACTCGCTGTCTTACTGGGTCGGTTTAGCAGTCGCTTGGGTGCTTCTCGCAAGGCGCGTTGGTGGCGTTGGTTCAAGCCGCACAATTCGTAGTTTATTGCGAATTTGGGCCGCCGGGCTAGTCTCGTTGGGACTGATGCTCGGCACCCACGCCATCCTCGGGCGTATCTTCAGTGCTCAACTACCTGATGACAAATTGGCGGTGCTACTTATTTTGGTCGTGGTTGGTGCAGTAGGTGCAGTTTCATATTGGGCAGCTGCTTGGGCACTTCGAATCAAGGAAGTAGCTGCTGTCACTAATTTACTCCGCCGTAGATTGCGCACGCCATGACGCTCCCTGAGCGCATCGGCCGCTACCTGCTAACTGCCGATCTTGATCCTGAGCACCAGGACCTAGCCGTGCAATTCTTTCGCGGCCACGACGAAGTCCTAGATCGCGAAGTATCACTGCGCATCCTTAACGCAGATGACCCGCGGGCACCCGCGTTCCTTGGTGCCGCTCGAGCGGCAGCGCTAGTAGAGGATCGCCGTTTGCTACGAGTTCTTGACGTGATGACATTGGCTGCGACTGCCAACGAGCCGGCGCAAATTGTTGTTGTAAGTGAATGGGCCACCGGCCGAAACCTCGGTGAACTTCTGCAGGCGCGCGGGGATAAGCCAATACCGGTGGATGATGCGGTAAACATCGTCACCGAAGTCGCGCGTGCGGTTTCGGCCGGGCTCGCAACCAATGTCAATCACGGTCGGCTCAGGCCATCGAGTGTCATCGTCACCGACGCCGGCGAAGTAAGAGTGCGGGGTTTAGCGGTTGATGCCAGCCTTTGGGGCCCACTTGATAAGGGCGAGAAGAAGACCCAAGCTGATGTTGACGGATTGGGCTGCATGCTTTATCTGCTGGTTACTGGATTGTGGTCGGGCCCACCTTTAGCTGCGTTGTCCGGTGCCCCAATCGTGAGTGGAAACGTGCTGCTGCCCTCAAGGGTGCGTGCTGATGTGCCACGTGCAATTGACGAAGTCATTGCTCGATCAGTTAGCAAGGCTGCACGGCCTCGCGGAATCGCAAACATCTCCGACGCTTCGGCATTTACCGCCATGCTTGGTCTGACCCGAGATCATCTGGCACCGGTCTCGCATGGTTCAAAGCACCGCGGAGAACCAAACAGCAACAATCGCGGCTCCCTGAGTGTGGTGTTCCGGATTTCCGGTGTGCTGATTGCCTTCGCGGTCGTCTTAGGTGTTGGTTTTTGGGGCTGGAACTTGACCACCAGTAACCAGTTGACAACAGCCACACCCGTTGAAGTCGCTATCGGAGATGTACTGACTGCGTCGGCTGCGCCAATGCCGTCAGAGAGTGCCGAAACTGGTCCGGCGATTTTGCCCATCGTTAAAGTGCGGAGCTTTGATCCTTTTGATGATGCAAACAAAGATGGCATCCCAGATGGTAAGAAAGGCCGTGAGAACAACATCGAGGCCAAACTTGTTGCCGATCTGGATATCACGACGGCTTGGCACTCGCAGACCTATGACACCTCGGACGCCGATGGCAAGGGTGGAGTGGGACTAATCATCAACATGGGTGAACCACAATCTGTGCGATCGGCATCATTGACATTTGAAGGAGTCGGTGCTGCCACTGAAGTACGTGTCGCTGATGAAATTTTGCCAGACCCGCAATTGTGGAGTTTGCTAGCTGCGGCCCCCGCTGGCGATCGGCAGATTGACCTACGGGGGCCCCGGGCTATTACCGGCAAGTACGTATTGCTTTGGTTCCCGCAATTACCCCAGCGCGTTGATAAACCCGGCACCTACCAAGTAGGGCTAAGTAAAGTGACCTTGAACTGAGTTTTGAGCGGGTGCCTCCCTGCTCAACCAACAATCCTTGGCCCTCTAGGCTCATGCAACATGGAGGCCAAGGCAATGGGTTTCGAGGCAGGTGACGAGGCGCGCACCGACGCCCAGTTGCTCGCGGCCCATGTAGCCGGCGATAAAAATGCCTTCGGTGAACTCGTCTACCGGCATCGTGATCGGCTTTGGTCGGTGGCCTTAAGAACGACAAGTGACCCAGAGGAAGCCGCTGACGCCTTGCAGGACGCTTTCTTATCGGCGTTCAGGCGGGCCGAGCAATTCCGCGGGGAGGCCGCGGTAACCACCTGGCTGCACCGGATCGTGGTTAACGCTTGCTTGGACCGATTACGCCGGCGCTCGAGCCGCCCGGCTGTGCCGCTTCCCGATGATCTGGGTCAGACCCTGGCCGACCCGGGCGATCAAATGAGTCGGCGCGACACCCAATTGGTAATAGCCGCAGCCCTAGCTAATTTGCCCCCGGATCAACGTGCCGCGATTGTCTTGGTCGACGTTGAGGGCCGCTCGATTCAAGAAACAGCTGAACTTCTGGGTTGCCCCACGGGTACGGTCAAGAGTAGATGCTCACGCGGGCGAGCCCGCCTAGCCGAAGAGCTGGCGTTCTTACGGAACCGCAAGGAGCCTGACACCGTCATACCGAAGATGGGCTCGCCAACAAAACCTGCACCGGCGACACCATCAGCGGAAATTAACACCTCGGAGGGGGGTGCATCACATGTCTAACGACGCCCAAGGGCCCGTTGACCCCTTCGATGCGCCGCTTCCTGAGTTGGCATTCTTGGGCCCGAACTCAGGTGGTTCCGAGTCAGGACTGCCAGATCAAGATGTTGCTGATCAACGTATGCCTGATCAACTGATGCCTGGGGACGTCTGGGAGAGGCTGGCGGCGGCGATCGCCGCTGAGCCACCCTTGATTGTGGCTGGGCCATTGGCCACCGTCACTGCTATGTCTCCCCGCCGGCGTACCCGCTGGGTTAGTGGCCTGGTTGCGGCCTCGGTGGCCTTCTTCGCCCTGGGGGTAGTCGTACAGGCTGTCCGCACTCCCGGCCCGGAGGTAGTTGTCGCAGACGCGGCGACAAAGGGCATGACCTCCGACCAGGCCGGTGCCACCCAAGCTGAAGCCACCCAACTTGATTCGGGAGAACCCAACACGAAGGCCGGGGTTTCAGGTCAAACCATGCCGGCCCGACATGTAGTTGCTAGTGGCATCACCTACTCGCGCTCCACCATGCAGGATCAAATAGGTGACCTTTTTGAACGAATCGGGGTGGCCGATGCCCGCGCGATGGACAGCATCGTCCAAGAGACCTCCGCGAATTTGGTGGAAGGTGATACCTGGTTCACCGCAAGTGTTGAGGCCATAAGAGCCTGCATCGTGTCCTTGATCCCCCCGGGTGACCTCGGCACGGTGGTAATTGATCGGGCCAAGTTCGAGCAGCAAGAGGTCGGCTTGATCCTTGACCTAACCCCGAATAAGACGATTAAGGCTTGGCTGGTCGGTCTGGATTGTGGCCAAGGCGGGCCATCCATTATGTTGCCCATCGCGGTGGATTTGGCGGAACAAGCAGCACCCTAAGATCGTTATCGTTAAGAGTAGCCATTTTAGGGAATCTGAGTTTCGTGAAAGGTTTGACTGTGAGTGAGCACCGCGAAGTCATCATCATCGGCTCGGGGCCTGCCGGTTATACGGCAGCTGTTTATGCCGCTCGCGCGCAAATGAAGCCTTTGGTTTTCGAGGGTGCCGTTACCGCGGGTGGGGCACTAATGAACACGACCGAGGTTGAAAATTTTCCCGGTTTTTCTGAGGGCATTATGGGCCCAGCCCTGATGGAAAATATGAGAGCACAGGCCGAACGTTTCGGAGCGGAGATAGTCACCGATGACATCACCGCCGTTGACCTAACCGGTGACACCAAGTCGGTTATCGATGGCACCGGTCGCACCCACACCGCAAAGTCAGTCATCTTGGCAATGGGTTCTGGTTACCGTGAGCTCGGTTTACCAAATGAGAAGCGGCTTTCCGGGCACGGGGTTTCATGGTGCGCCACCTGTGATGGTTTCTTCTTCCGGGATCAAGACATTGCTGTCGTTGGCGGTGGTGATTCTGCACTTGAGGAGGCTACCTTCTTGACCAGATTTGCTAATACCGTGACTCTTATCCACCGCCGCGACGGGTTACGTGCCAGCAAGATTATGCAAGAGCGGGCACTGGCGAACCCGAAGATGCGTTTTGCCTGGAACAGTGCAGTTGAAGATGTATTAGGTGATGCCAAGGTTTCAGGGTTGGCGCTGCGCGACACTGTCACCGGCGAGGCCCGTGAGCTTGCCGTGACCGGGCTTTTCGTCGCTATCGGTCACGATCCACGCTCAGAACTCCTCCCCGGGCAGGTGGCTTTAGACGATGCCGGCTACGTAACCGTCGAGGCACCATCAACCCGCACTTCTGCTCCAGGGGTTTTCGCCTGCGGCGATCTCGTTGACCACATCTACCGGCAAGCCATCACGGCGGCTGGCACTGGATGCGCAGCGGCGCTCGACGCTGAGCGTTATCTAGCGGCCGCCGAGTAGGATTCACCTCGATAACAAGGGAGAACAAAATGGGCGCGACTATAAAGGTCTCGGACGAAAGTTTCACTGCAGATGTGCTGCAAAGTGAGAAGCCGGTCATAGTCGACTTCTGGGCCGAATGGTGTGGGCCGTGCCGCATGGTTGCCCCGATACTCGAGGAGATCGCCAGCGAGCACGACAATATTGTTATTGCAAAGTTAAATGTCGACGAGAACCCGCAAATCTCTGCCTCTTATGGCATTACTTCCATTCCAACCCTAAATGTTTATCTGGGCGGTGAGGTTGTTAAGTCAATCATTGGTGCCAAGCCCAAGGCAGCGCTACTCGCTGAACTGGCGCCGTATCTGTAGTGGTTATCCGCCACGGTGATACCGGGGCGGCCGTCGCGGAAGTGCGCGCACGGCTTGCGCATCTGGGTCTACTTCCAGATGCCGCACCGACAACTGCAGAACTTCTGAGCACCGGCGCAGCCGAATACTTCGATGAGGCACTAGACCGCGCTGTTCGTACCTTTCAACAAGAACGCGGTTTAACCGTTGACGGGATAGTCGGCCCACAGACATTTCATCAACTTGATGAAGCGCGCTGGCAACTTGGTGATCGAGTATTGCGTTATGTACCTGGGCATTTGGTCACCGGCGATGACGTTGCTGAGTTGCAGCGCCGCCTAAATGATCTTGGTTTTGATAGTGGTCGAGCTGATGGCTACTTCGGCAAGAACACCGATACCGCCTTACGTGAATTTCAACGAGGTGTTGGCGTTGATGCTGACGGTATTTGTGGCCCTGAGTCATTTAAGGCTTTCGACCGGCTCATGCGCACCATCAGTGGCGGCAATGCTGCGCGGCTACGCGACCATGTGAGTCTAACTTCATTGCAGACCGGGATTGCTGACAAAGTCGTGCTACTTGATCCTGGCAGTGACCTTGGCGCTGAACTCTGCCAAGCGGTTGCGGTACGAGTTGAGGGTCGACTAGCTGCGCTTGGAACCCAAGTTTTACTCACCCATATCGCGCAACCAAACAATGCTTTAGGTGAGGCTGAGCGCGCGGATTTCGCCAATCGCACCGGTGTTGATCTGGTGGTTTCAATTCACGCCACACAACTTGCTAGTAACAGAGCCTGCGGCGCGGCCACTTTCTATTTTGGCTCACCAGATGCGGGCGCGCACTCTGCAAATGGTCGAGCGTTGGCTGAACTTATTCAAAGTGAACTTTGTGCGCGCACCGGTGCAGTTGATTGCCGCACCCATCCGCGCACTTGGGATCTACTTAGACTTACGCGGGTTCCTGCCGTTCGCGTTGAGCTCGGATACCTATCCAACCCGATGGATGCGGGCAGGCTGAGCGATGTCAAGATGCAGGACGCCTCGGCTGAGGCCATCGCAACCGCCCTCAAGCGGTTTTGCGCCCCGATTTAGACCTATCAGGCCGCCTGTCATTTCTTGCTAGTCAAGCCTGTCATTTCTTGCTAGTCAAGCCTGTCATTTCTTGCTAGTCTAGGGGCATGACAGACGGGGCACTAAGAGATCTCTACCGGCCGAGACTCGCCGATGAGCCGCTGGGCGAACTCCTCGCTGGGGTCCCGGCGGTCCTCATTACCGGTCCTCGGGCTGCAGGCAAAACCACCAGTGCGCGTCGCCTAGCCGCTGAGGCTGTTCAGTTGGATCGCGCGGGTGCCGCCGCCGCGTTTGTCGCTGACCCTGACGCAGCGCTACTGGGTAGGGCAGAGCCGCTCCTGCTGGACGAGTGGCAGGCCGTCCCGGGTGTCCTGGGAGCGGTCAAGCGCGCCATCGATGTTGATCCTCGACCGGGGCGCTTCATCCTGACTGGCAGTGTCCGAGCGGACCTGCGGGGTGAATCCTGGTCGGGCACCGGTCGAATAGTTCGCCTAGCGATGAGCGTCCTCACTCAACGCGAGGTCAATGGTGGCGACCTCATCCGTCCTGGATTCCTTGACCGGCTGGCCACCATGGATCTGGCATCCACCCACTCGACCGGGCAGCTGACCATCATCGATTACGCGACTCTCGCGATGCGCGGGTGGTTCCCTGAGGTGGTGGATGCGAAGAGTGAGCGCGTTCGGCGGGCTTGGCTGCGGAGCTACCTTGAGCAACTCGTTACCAAGGATGTGTCCGAGCTAATCGGTGCAACTGATCCGGTGAAGATGGGTGCCTACTTTGAGGCGATGGCATTAAACACGGCCGGGTTGGCCGCTGATGCGACCCTTTATCAGGCAGCGGGAATCTCCGCCAGCACAGCGGCGCGCTATGACGAACTACTGGCGGATCTGGGGATTGCCGTGCGCGTTCCGGCGTGGGCCACGAACCGCCTGCAACGGTTGGAGAAACGCGCGAAGCGTTACCTCGTCGACGGGGGGTTAGCGGCTGCAGCGGCGGGGTTCGACGTACAAGGACTGCTGTCAGATTCAGACCTGCTCGGACGAATGATTGACACCTTCGTTCATGCCCAGCTCGCGCCCGAGGCAACGCTGGCCGCTCATCCAGTTCGCCTCCACCACGTTCGTACGGCTCATGGACGGCAAGAGGTTGACCTCGTAGCGGAACTCCCGGGGGGCAAGGTTGTCGGGATCGAGGTGAAAGCCGCTTCAGCGGTGACCCGCAACAATGCCAGGCATCTCGCCTGGTTGCGTGACCAGCTAGGAGAAAGATTTGCCGCCGGCGTCGTTCTACACACTGGACCGGACACATTTGAACTCGGGGATCGACTCCTGGCCGCCCCGATTTCGACTATATGGACGTGAGTGAATCCACGAATCGCGGCGCGGGCTGTTGAGGCCGCGACCACGAAATCTCACCGAAAATGGCACGCTAACCGGTGGCAGCTCAACCCGCAGTTGGCAAGTAATTGGGCGCCACTGGATGGGGCCAAACCAGCCGGGCGATGAAGCCGCCCAGCACCCCAACACCCAAAAGCAGCAGTGCCCAGCCAAGAATCCGCATCATGTGGCCTATCGTAAGGCGCTATGACCGGTTCTCGCCTCGATTCTTGGGTTGACTCCTATGCCGAGCGCACCAACGGCATGGCTGCCTCTGAGATCCGGGCGCTTTTCTCGGTGGCTTCCCGCCCCGAGGTGGTTTCGTTAGCCGGTGGGATGCCATTTGTGCAGGCTCTGCCCATGGATCAGATCGCTGAGACGGTAAAAAACCTGCTCTTGGAGCGGGGTTCTCAAGCGCTGCAGTATGGCTCCGGTCAAGGCGACGTAGTGCTACGTGAACAGATTTTAGATGTGATGCGTGATGTCGGGGTTGTAGCCCACCCCGATGACATCGTGGTTACTACCGGGTCACAAATGGCCCTGGATTTAGTCACTCGAGTTTTCTGTGACCCGGGTGACGTTGTCCTGGTAGAGGCGCCGTCCTATGTAGGAGCACTCGGGGTTTTCCGGGCCTACCAATGCGGTGTTGAGCATGTAACTATGGACGATGAAGGCTTGGTACCTGCGGCCTTGAGTGAGGCCATTGTGCGCGTGCGAGCCTCGGGTCGGCGCATCAAGATGATCTACACCATTCCCTCATTCCATAATCCAGCCGGTGTATCACAAGGCGCGCAGCGTCGACTTGAAATTTTGACCATCGCTCAACAGGCGGGGATCCTAGTTCTTGAAGACGACCCTTACGGATTGCTCGGCTTTGACGGTGAGGTGCCGCGTGCGATGCGCGCTGACGACGCGGATGGGGTCATCTACCTCGGCTCATTCTCAAAGACAATCGCTTCTGGCCTTCGTGTTGGTTGGGCCGTTGCCCCGCACGGGGTGCGCGAGAAATTGGTGCTGGCTGCAGAATCCGCTGTGCTTTGCCCATCAAACTTTGCGCAACTAACTATCTCCGAATATCTGGCAACCCAACCTTGGCGCCAACAGGTAAAGGTTTTTCGTGAGCTTTATCGGGAGCGCCGCGATGCCCTCCTTGAGTCACTGCAGGCGATGATGCCCGAAGGCACCACCTGGACTATCCCCGCAGGTGGTTTTTATTCTTGGTTGACATTGCCAAATGGTTTGGATGCAACGGCCATGCTGCCAAGAGCTATTGCAGCACTTGTCGCCTACGTTCCGGGCACCGGCTTTTATGTTGACGGTCAAGGCCGACAGAACTTACGGCTTTCCTATTGCTACCCCGAACCTGATCGAATTCGCGAAGGTGTGCGCAGGCTGGCAGCCGTCGTTGAAGGTGAGCTTGAGTTGGCTAATACTTTCGGTACCACCAGTGGGCTGCATGCCACTGCAGGTTCATCCATGCCAGCACCGGATCTGCGGTAAAGGGCATGCAGGTTGTAGTTCTCGCAGGTGGTCTTTCACCTGAACGTGATGTTTCGCTGCGTTCAGGTCGCCGAATTGCCAAAGCCCTGCGGGCAGCTACTGACTTTGAAGTAATTGAATCCGATGTTGATGCAACACTGCTTGCCCGGCTGCGTGCGCAGGCCCCAGATTGCGTGATACCCGTTCTACACGGGGCCGCCGGTGAAGATGGAGCCCTCCGAGATGTGTTGCAATCATTAAGAATCCCGTTCGTTGGGTCAGGGGCTGCCGCCTGCCGGCTCGCTTTTGATAAGCCGGTGGCAAAGACACTGCTAACTAATGCTGGCGTTAACACCCCCGCCGCGGTTGCGCTGCCGCATTCAACATTTCGTGAGCTTGGTGCAAGTGAGGTGCTCGCGGCCGTGCTCGACTTCGTTGGCCTGCCTTTGATTGTGAAGCCGACAAAGGGTGGTTCGGCACTTGGTGCTGCCTTAGTTCACGAGGCTGCGCAATTCCCCGCTGCGATGGTCGGTTCATTCGCATACAGCGATGTCGCCTTGATGGAGAGTTGGGTCCAAGGAGTTGAGGTTGCGGTTTCGGTGCTCGATACCCCAACCGGTACGCAAACCTTACCCCTCGCTGAGGTTGTGCCGATGAGCGAAATCTACGACTACACTGCCCGCTATACCGCTGGTACTACTGAGTTTTTCGTACCGGCGAGGCTTTCTACTGACGTCGCCCAGCGCTGTGCTGATGTTGCACTTACCGCGCATCGTGTCCTCGGCTTACGTGACTGGTCGCGAACCGATCTCATAGTTGATGCAGCTGGCACGCCGTGGTTCCTCGAGGTAAATGTCGCACCTGGCATGACCGAGACTTCATTGTTCCCGCAGTCCCTCGCTGCCGCTGAATTATCACTGGGCGAGGTCACGGCCCAACTCGTTCACACAGCTATTAACCGCAGCTAATACACCGCAGTGGCGGTCACGCCGATCGCGCGGCGAGGCTCGCGTCTTAGTCGGGCACCTTGCTGAGGAGCGAATCGATGATCAACTCACTGGCCGTATCGATGTCGTACCCGTCCGGCAGGGCGGTGACGAGCAATGACAGGTCCTCCCGGAAGCCCGAAACCTTGAGCTTCGCACGCAGGTTGTCGATCGCCCGCGATGCGGTGTACCCCTCGGG
>CAMBQX010000016.1 GCA_945870085.1 Bifidobacterium breve
TCGCAGACGGTGTACTGGCCAGATTGTTCACCGATACGTCCGATGCCCTGAGCCGTAGCCGCGAAGGTTTCACGAAGTGAAATCCGAACTTCCTCGGTGTCAATATTTACTCGATATCGCGTTCTTAGCTGCTCGGCAACTAGATTCGCATGGGCCTCGCCAATGCACCACACCACCATTTGCCCTGTAGCCACATTTTGGTCAATGCGAAGAGTCGGATCTTCGGCGAGTAGGCGGGCGAGGGCCGGGCCCAAATTTTCCTCGTCAGTGGCGGTGTGGGCACGAATCGCAATTGGCAATAATGGTTCTGGCATCAGCCAGGGTTCCATGATCAGTGGTTGGGCGAGGCTCGACAAAGTATCGCCGGTCTCGGCGCCAGTCAGTTTGCTAACTGAGACGATACTGCCGGCTATCGCGGGCGCAACCGGGCGCTGTTCTGCGCCCAGCGGAGCACTTAGTACCCCGATTCGCGCAACAACGTCTTGGATTTGGTGCCCAGACGAACTTTCGAAATGCCCTGTAATGTGGACCGCTTGATCGGCCGTCAAGGTTCCGGAGAAAACACGTACTAACGAAACTTTGCCATTATCTGGATCGGATGTGGTCTTGAATACTTCTGCGCAAAGGGGACCGGCAGGGTCTGGCAACAATGGTGGCAGGGGATCACCTCCGACGCTCATGACTACCGGGAGTGGGCGCTCGGCCGGCGAAGGGAAACCACTGGTTATGAGGTTAAGGAGCAATTCGGTACCCAAAGTTGCGGGGGTCAATGCGTGTCCAATGACCGGGTGGAAATGGCCTCGGGCCACAGCGCGTTCAAAGTCCCTATTCAATGTTTCTACTTCTACTGGCTCACCGGCAACGAAGCGATCCATCAAGTTCTCGTCCTCTGATTCGGTGATGATGGCCTCAATAAGATCACCCCGCACCTGTTCAATGAGATCGCCATGTTCACGCTCGCACTCACGCTCGGCCCGTGAGCCTGTCGTCCATTCGTGAATTGTCGTTGTTAGTAGATCGATAAAGCCGATCGGTGAGCCGTCGTTCGCGTGAATTGGTAGGTGCACTGGCAGTACCCCGCCGCCACCGGTAAAGACGCGGCGGCAAACCGCGACTGTTTCTTCGAAGTCAGCGCGGTCTTTGTCGAGTTTGGTAACAACGATCGCGCGCGGCATTCCGACCGACTCGCATTCGTCCCAAAGTTGCTGAGTCGCCGCATCAACCCCATCAACTGCGCCTATTACAAATAGTGCGGCATCAGCGGCGCGTAATCCAGCTCGAAGGTCGGCAATGAAGTCTGCATAGCCCGGAGTGTCGATCAAGTTAATGACTAAACCTTGCCAAGGACTTGTTGCCACTGTGAGTCCGACAGAGCGATGCTGCTTTATGGCAACCGGATCAACGTCGGTAATGGTCGTACCGTCCTCAACTTTGCCAATGCGGGAGCTTGCTCCGGCGGCGTAAATTAGTGACTCGACCAGCGAAGTTTTCCCAGATCCAGTTGGGCCGACAAGTACGACATTGCGAATATTTTCGGGGAGATCGGCAATTGGCACCGCCTTGATCCCGCCATTAGCGGACATTTCAACCTCTTTCACGCCGTTAAGACTTGAGTCTTCACCGTTTGCCGGACGTAAAGCAAACCGCAGGTCATAATCAGCGTATGAGAATCGTTCAGCCATTGCGAATGGCACATATCCGATCGGGTTCAAGCCGGCTCCTACTTTGGCCGCTTGTTGTGGCTTTGGCGGTTGGAATTGGGCTGGTAAATCCAGCTGCTACATCAGCATTTGCTTCACCAAAGTTAGTGGCTGGGGAGCAGGTCGAACTGAGCGTCCTCGTTTATAACATTGAGTATTCTGGAGACGCCTCCACCGATCGAGTGATCCGAGAGATAGATGCTGACATCGTTGGTGTTTTGGAGTCCTACAACCGGCTCCCGGAGATTGCCCGCAAAACTGGATATCCGTATTACAACGTTAGCCTGCAATTGCTATCAAAATTTCCGATTCTTGAACCCTCAGGGGCTGAAGGCCTTTATTCACTTATCGAGGTGGAGCCGGGGTATGTAGTCGCCTTCTTCAACACGCACCTTGATTATGTGAAGTACGGTCCTTCGCGGTTAGTGAAGGGCTTTTCGGAGAAAGCAGTAACACAGTCGGAAATTATCGTCCGTGCGAATTCAATAAACATCTTGACCCCGGACATATCCTCTCTAATTGGGCAAGGTTATCCAGTGTTCTTAACCGGAGATCTAAATTCGCCCTCAACTTTGGATTACACCAAGGCTACGGTCGGCACCCGAGCGGGCATTGATTCAGCGATGCGCTGGCCGGTCAGTGATGCACTTTTCAAGGCCGGAATGCGCGACGCCTACCGGGATGTGCACCGAAATCCGGTGCGTGTTCCTGGCATAACTATGGTCGATCCCGACTTCAGGAAGGGTGGTTCCGGCGATCGAATCGACTACATCTACGCCGGTGGTCCGAGCACAACACTCACTAGCACGGTTGTTGGTGAACTTGGAGGCCCGGATGTCGGTATCGGATTTAAGAAGTGGACATCTGATCATCGCGCGGTGCTGAGCACCTTCCAGGTAACCCCGGTGGCATTACCCACAACGGTCTCATTGAACACTCGCATGCTGAACCAAGGAGACACGCTCAACGTTCGATATAACGCACCTGGATATTCATCCACCAGCATTATTGTCGTGCCTGAAGGGGCTACAAAGTCAGCTGCAATATTGACAAATTCGACTTCAGAATCTGGCAGCACTTCATTTGCGACCACTGCGCTATCACCTGCTGGATATGACATTGTCATGTTGAGTAGTAATGGAACGGAATTGGCGCGAAACTCATTTTGGGTGCGGTCAACGGGCGCTGGAGTTGACCTGCAATCCGGTGCTGACACGTACAAGGTAGGCGAACCGATTGATATCTCATGGACGAACGGGCCGGCCAACCGCTGGGACTGGATCGGGGTTTATCGAGCAGGTGCCGCCAATCCGAATAAAGATGACTACCTCCTCTGGGGCTACGTTGGTGGCCATAACTCCGGTGCATTGCCGCCGCAAGTTTCCGGCTCAATGACCTTGGGTGCACAGTCCCAAGGGAAACCTTGGCCGTTGCCGCCAGGGGACTACCGAATCCACTACCTTCTGACCGACCAGTACAAGTCGGCCGGGTATCACGACATCAAGGTTGTCAAATAAGCACTATTGGCCATGTCTCCGGAGAAACCATCCCCTGCCGGTAACATCGGGTCTTATGCTCAATAACCCGGCCGCGCGCAAATTGGCCAGCGGGATCATCGAGCCGCCGGCCCGGTTGTTACTGCGTCTACATGTCTCGCCGGATTTCGTCACGGTTTTCGGAACCATCGGGGCGGTGGTCTCTGCACTGATCTGTTTCCCGGCTGGCAATTTCGGGCTCGGCGTGCTGTTAATTGCGATCTTCGCAATAAGTGACCTGCTCGACGGAACAATGGCCCGGATGGCTGGCACGAGTGGTCCGTGGGGTAATTTCTTGGACGCGACTTTAGACCGGATAGCCGATGGGGCAATCATCGGTGGAATCATTATTTGGGCCGCATTGAATGGTGAAGTTGGCACCGCGTGCGCTGGAACTTTGGCCCTGGTGATGGGCCAGGTCACTTCATACGCGAAAGCTAGGGCCGAGGCGGTGGGCGCCACTGCGAATGTTGGCATCGCAGAGCGGGCCGAGCGGCTATTCGCGGTACTTATCGCCGCCTTGCTCACCGCTCTTGGAGTTCCTTATGTACTGCCGGCGGTGCTATGGGCTCTTGGTGCCCTTGGCCTGGTCACGATCATTCAGCGCATGGCGGTTGTCCGGGGGCAACTCAAACCATGATCAGCGATGTTCGTGACGCCGCAACGCAGTGGGCATTCACCGTTGGCTGGCGGCTCACTAAACGTATGCCAGAACCCGCGGCACGTGCGGTGTTCCAGGCTGCTGCTGACACGATGTGGCTCCGCAATGGTGAATCAGTCCAGCAACTTGAGCGCAACCTGGCGCGCGTAAATCCAGCCTGGACGAAAGATGAGCTTCGGGTATTGAGCAAAGAAGGTATGCGAAGTTATCTGCGTTATTGGCTCGAGGCATTTCGTTTACCTTCATGGTCGCACGAACGAGTAAGCGGGACTTTCGATTTAGCCGGACAAGAATTAATGGACGAAGCGGTGCGATCAGGTACCGGCGCCGTGATGGTTCCGTGTCACATGGCCAATTGGGATCACGCTGGTGCTTGGGGATGCTTGCGTTTTGGTGGAGTTACGACGGTCGCAGAGCGGCTAAAGCCAGAAGGATTGTTCAACCAATTTCTGGCGTACCGGCAGACATTGGGAATGGACGTATTGGCCATCGGGGAGCCGGACCTAGTGCGCTCCTTGATGCGCAAAGTTAAAGAAGGTCGAATCCTGGCGCTGCTTGGCGATCGAGATATCAGCCGGAATGGTGTCGAAGTGAGCCTCTTCGGTGAACCAGCCGCGCTCCCCGGCGGCCCAGCACTTATCGGCTTGCTCACCGGAGCGCCGGTTTATCCGGTAACTATGTGGTTTGACGGCGACCGCACCACCGGTCAGGTTTATCCGGCGGTGGTGGCTCCAAGTGGGTTAAGTCGAGCTGAGCAGGTGCGCGAAATGACCCAGCAGATTGCCTACTCCTTCGAAGATGGCATCCGCGCGCATCCAACCGACTGGCATATGCTCCAAAAAGTTTGGTTAGCCGATTTGGATCCGGCTAGACGCGCGTCGAGGTTGTCATGAAAATCGGTTTGGTCTGCCCGTACACCTGGGATACCCCCGGTGGGGTGCGCTCACACGTGGCTGATCTCGCACTCACCCTGCAAGAGCACGGCCACACGGTCAGTGTCCTTGCTCCAGTTGATGATCCTGCAGATCTGCCACCATGGGTTGTTGACGGTGGGAGGGCTGTATCGGTGCCCTACAACGGCGCGGTCGCCCGGATGAATTTTGGACTAAAGGCGGCGAATAATGTGCGGCGCTGGGTGCGCGACGGAGATTTTGATGTGCTGCATATACATGAGCCACTGGCCCCTGGCTTGTCCCTGCTGGCCTGCTGGGTTGCTCGTGGGCCGATAGTCGCTACTTGGCACTCATCACATGTGCGTTCACGAATGCTTTCCGCTGGCTACTACATCGCACAAACCGCAATGGAGAAGGTTCGTGGCAGTATCGCGGTTAGTGAAGATGCAAGGCGCACTTTGGTTGCCCATGTTGGTGGGGATGCGGTGCTCATCCCTAATGGTGTCCGCGTGGCGGCTTTCCACGAAGATGGTCGTTTGCCTCAAATAGCTGCAGGTGTTCCGACTATTTTATTTCTTGGACGCATCGACGAGCCCCGCAAAGGCCTTGATGTGTTGCTTGATTCACTGCCTACGATCATCGCTCAGATACCCAATGTCCAGGTATATGTTGCGGGCCCCGGTGACCTCACTGAGCAAAATGAGAATTTGAACCCGGCGCTTTCGCAATCGGTCACCTTCCTTGGTCGCTTAAGTGATAAAGATAAGGCTCGTGCGCTGCGATCCGTTGATCTCTATGTGGCACCGCATACCGGTGGTGAGTCATTTGGAATCGTGCTCATCGAAGCTATGGCCGCCGAAACCGCTGTTTTAGCCTCAGATCTGCTTGCATTTAGGCGAGTGCTTGAAGATGGTAAGTCAGGTGCACTTTTCGCCAATGAGGATTCTTCGGATTTGGCTGCACAAGCGGTGCGCCTATTGGGTGACTCAGCTGCTCGCGAGCAACTTGTGGAAGCCGGAAGGACGCGTGTTCGAGAGTTTGACTGGGACGTTGTTGTTGATGATGTCATCGCGGTGTACGAAAGTGTTGGCATGCCTGGTGAAAAAGTGACCACCGATATTCGAGGGCAAATTGTCGGGCGCCTCGGGATGCGGCCGGTGTCGTAATGTGGGCGTTATTAATCATCACATTGTTACTTGTGATTCTGGGGTTGTACTTGAGCATGACGGCCGGACGTATCGATCGCTTACATCAGCGCATCGAAACGTCATCCTTAGCTCTAGACGCTCATCTACTCAGGCGTTCGTCGGTAGCCCTTGAACTTGCAACCGCCGGGGTGCTTGATCCCGCCAGTGGTCTGCTCATTGCAGATGCAGCTCACGCGGCTAGAACTTCAGCAGATCTTGATGCGGTGGCTAAAGCGCAGGCCGAAAGTGACCTAACCGCGGCATTGGATGCGGCCCTTGAAGATCCCGAAGAAACTGCTGAGATCGAGATCACCGAGTTGGGGAGCGGGTTGCTCGATGAACTCGATGCGGCCTTCCGTCGGGTCCAACTGTCACGCCGTTTTCACAATGACGCGGTTCGAGCCTGCCGTCAGGTGCGTAGCCAGTTCCTCGTGCGAACCTTTCGTCTCGCCGGTCATACGGCCTGGCCGGAGACATGTGAGATGGACGACACTCGCCCGCATGGGCTGACCGAGCGCTAAGGGCCGACCACGCAACTGCCAATATTGGGCGTATCATCATGTACACAAGTAGTAACTTCCGTCGAAGTCGAGAGGGTGTCATGGGCGATCAAGAGGCAGTAACCGGTACCAGCCGGGTCAAGCGCGGGATGGCCGACATGCTCAAGGGCGGCGTCATCATGGATGTTGTGAACGTAGAACAGGCGAAGATTGCCGAGGATGCCGGTGCCGTTGCGGTAATGGCGCTGGAGCGGGTCCCGGCGGATATTCGCGCCCAGGGTGGGGTGGCGCGCATGTCGGATCCCGACATGATCGACGCCATCATGAGTGCCGTAAGTGTTCCCGTAATGGCGAAAGCTCGGATTGGCCACTTCGCCGAAGCTCAGATTTTGCAATCACTGGGTGTTGATTACATTGATGAGTCAGAGGTGCTCACCCCGGCCGACTACGCCAACCACATTGACAAGCAACTATTCACCGTGCCATTTGTATGTGGTGCCACCAACCTCGGCGAAGCACTGCGCAGGTTGAACGAAGGCGCGGCGATGATCCGTTCCAAGGGCGAGGCGGGTACCGGTGATGTCTCAAATGCGGTCACCCATATTCGTCGCATTCGCGGTGATATCGCTCGTTTGACGTCGATGTCACCGGATGAGCTTTACGTGGCCGCAAAAGAGTTGCAAGCTTCCTATGACCTAGTCGCTGAAGTCGCTCGCCTAGGCAGGCTGCCGGTGGTGTTGTTCACCGCTGGCGGCATAGCGACTCCGGCTGATGCGGCGATGATGATGCAACTTGGTGCCGACGGGGTATTTGTTGGGTCGGGTATTTTTAAGTCCGGTGACCCGGTGCGTCGAGCCGAAGCCATCGTGCAAGCAACCATGAATTTTGATAATCCGGATGTAGTGGCGAAAGTATCGCGCGGCTTAGGTGAGGCGATGGTTGGAATCAACGTCGCCGATATTCCGGTAGCGCACCGACTGGAGGATCGAGGCTGGTGACCACCTCCCCGCTTATCGGGGTGCTGGCACTTCAAGGCGATGTAAAAGAACATGAGGTAGCACTACAGGCCGTGGGGGCGCGAACGATTCGAGTGCGCAGTGCCGAAGACCTATCGGGGATCGATGGTCTTGTGATACCCGGTGGCGAGTCAACAACTATGTCAAATTTGGCGATCCGTGCTGATCTGTTCGAGCCACTTCGTGCCGCGTCCAGTGCGGGGCTGCCGATGTATGGCTCATGTGCGGGAATGATCATGCTGGCCGACAGGGTGACCGACGCGCGGCCAGATCAACAAACAATCGGCGGCCTAGACGTCACGGTTCGGCGCAATGCCTTTGGCCGCCAGGTCGACTCTTTCGAGATCGATCTAGACATCCCGGTGGTGGGGACGACGCCTTTTAAGGCGGTGTTTATCAGGGCGCCGCTGGTGGAGTCAACGGGGCCGGAGGTTGAAGTGCTCTCGATTCTGAGGCGCGATGGTGCCGCGGGTACGATCGTGGCGGTGCGTCAAGGGGTCCGGCTCGCCACGTCATTTCATCCTGAGCTGACGGGTGACACCCGAATCCACGATTTATTCGTTCAGATTGTGAGGCAGCACTCATGAGCGGTCATTCCAAGTGGGCGACCACCAAGCATAAGAAAGCAGTTGTCGACGCCCGCCGAGGCAAGCTATTTGCCCGCCTAATTAAGAACATTGAGGTGGCAGCGCGCACCGGAGGCGGTGACCTTGCTGGTAACCCAACCCTTTATGACGCTGTTCAAAAGGCGCGCAAAACCTCGGTGCCACTTGACAATATCGAGCGGGCGGTCAAGCGTGGATCCGGCCTAGAGGCAGGTGGCGCTGATTGGCAGACCATCATGTACGAGGGTTACGGACCAAATGGGGTGGCCTTCTTGGTCGAGTGCCTTACCGATAACCGCAATCGCGCGGCCTCTGAAGTTCGGGTCGCGATGACAAGGAACGGCGGGTCCATGGCCGACCCCGGCTCGGTTTCATATCTGTTCGCTCGTAAAGGCGTTGTGATTGTGCCAAAAGCTGAAGGGCTTACCGAAGACGAGATTCTGAGTGCGGTACTTGACGCCGGGGCTGAAGAAGTCAACGACTTAGGGGAGTCTTTCGAAGTTGTCAGTGAGGCGACCGATGTAGTTGCGGTTCGCACTGCATTACAAAGCGCTGGCCTGGACTACGAATCTGCGGAGGCGACATTTCTTCCAAGTGTCACGGTTGAATTGGACGAAGAAGGTGCCCGCAAAGTATTTAAGTTGATTGACGTCCTCGAGGATAGTGATGATGTGCAAAATGTGTACGCGAACTTCGATGTGAGCGATGACATCATGGCATCGGTCGAATAAATGGGATCTGCGAAAATTGGAGTAGGCACCCAATTACGTGGCTGGGACGCTGCGACATTTCGTACCGCCAATGCGGACCCAAAACTGCGATCGGCAGTAATTGCGCTCGCAGTTTTAGACCGCGCTCCTGACTGGAGTCGTTTGCACGCGCGCCTTAATCGGTTGACAATGTTTGTGCCGGCACTTCGTAAGCGCCCACTCTATGGAGCCACGGGGTTTTCAGCGCCGCGATTGGCGGTAGATCCAGATTTTGACCTTGATGTGCATGTGCGTAGGTATCGGTTGCCGGTAAATGCTGGCTGGCAGGGGCTACTTGATGATGCCCGCCGCATGAGTTTGACCGATTTTGACCACAACCGCCCCCTTTGGGAAGCAGCCCTTATCGAGGGGCTTCCGGGGGAGCAGTCGGCCTTTTTGTTGAAACTGCATCACTCCATTGCAGATGGTGCAGCGACCGTCATGATCGCACTTTCACTATTTGAACTTGGTGCTGACATAAATCCTGATGAGCCGGTGCCGCCGCCGGCGCCAGAATCAGAGGAGGTGTCGGTTACCGATGTCACCATTGCTAATCTCACCGACAACATTAAATGGGGAGCTGAACTCGCGGTGAGTTCGGTGCGTGGAGCATTGGGTTTGGCGCGAGGTAGCTTCACTGATCCCACACAAACTTGGTCTCGGGTTTGGGATACCGTTTCATCAATTGGCCGATTCACGGCCGTAAGTGATGGCCCAATGTCACCGGTAATGGCCGGTCGCGGCACCACCTACCGCTTCGCGGCCTTTAATCTGCCCTTCGCGGCGCTTCGCGGAGCCGCAAAGTCACGTGATTTAAGTGTTAACGATGCTTTCCTCGCTGCCCTAGCCGGGGGTTTTGATAGCTACCATCGCCGCCATGGGGTAATAGTTGATGAACTTCGCATCAATGTGCCAATTAGTTTGCGTGGTGATCCTGGCGATCGCACCGGGCAAGTGTCCAATGCGGTCAGTATCGCTAGATTCCCGTTCCCCATTGCCGGACTGACCGTGAGCGAGCGGATGAGTGCGGCGAATGCCCTGGTCGCTAATTGGCGTGGAGAGCCAGCTTTGCGACTGGCCGATCCATTGGCCGAAGTCAGCTGGTTCGTGCCCGTCCCTTTGCTGGCGCAGGCGGCCCAATCCAGTGACGTAACCGCCAGCAATGTGCCCGGCCCGCCGGTGCCGCTATACCTAGCCGGGGCCAAAATGTTGGCAGCCTATCCGCTGGTGGCAACGATTGGGGCCGCCGTTAATGTCACGATGGTCACCTATGACGGTACGGCTTATGTCGGGATTTCAGCCGATGACCGGGCGGTACCAGATCTTGACGAGCTGGTCGAAGACCTACGTTCGGGCTTCGCCGAGGTGGCCGGGGATGTAGTGAGGTCCGCGACATAGTGAGGTCCGCGACTTAGTGGGCTCGCGCGAACAATACGCCGCGCCGAACACCTGATTCCCCCAATCTGTCGGTCCCTCGCGTTAGTGTCATCCGAACACCTGTTCGGACGGTGCCGGTCTCGCGTTATGACCGGTCTCGCATTATGGAAGGGGTAGGCGTGCGTGTGTTGGGAGTCGACCCTGGCTTGACCCGGTGCGGGGTTGCGATCATTGAGGGCGCTGCCGGGCGCACCCTGACCGCAGTTCACATTGGCGTGCTCGTTACCTCGCCCCAGACCCCGATCGAGCTGCGGCTGGCTGCGGTTGAGCGAGGAATCGAAGAGTTAGTTGACCAATTCGACCCAGAAGTCATCGCCATAGAACGCGTTTTTAGCCAGCACAATGTGCGCTCGGCCATGGGTACCGCCCAAGCGGCGGCGATGGCGCTCGTGATTGCTGGGCGTCGTGGTATTTCGGTCGCGATGCACACCCCCACCGAAGTCAAGGCCGCGGTAACCGGCAGTGGCCGAGCCGACAAAGCACAGGTCACGGCAATGGTTACCCGCATTTTGGGTTTGTCGGTGGCCCCGAAACCAGCCGATGCGGCTGATGCGGTGGCAATTGCTGTCTGCCAAATTTGGCGGGGTGCGGCGCAGCGGCGTCTCAATGATGCGATTGCAGCTGCAGCGACTCCGGTTGGTGCCAGGTGATCGCCTTCTTGCGTGGTGTGGTTCATCTAGTAGGGCCGGATTACGTGGTTGTCGACATCGGGCCGATGGGGGTATCCGCATCGTGCACCCCGGCTACGGCATTGGGTTTACGAATAGGTGATCACGTCGAACTCGTGACCGCAATGATTGTGCGCGAGGACTCCTTGACTTTATTTGGGTTCCTTGACACCGATGAGCGCGCGGTCTTTGAGTTGGTTCAGACGATCAGTGGAGTAGGCCCACGATTGGCCTTAGCGATTCTCTCGACTTTGTCTCCCGATGAACTTCGCGCAGCGGTTGCGAGAAATGACTTTGCAACTTTGACCAAAGTACCTGGCGTTGGTCAAAAGGGTGCGGCTCGATTGGTTCTAGAACTCAAGGGCCGCATTGGGCCACCAACAGGTGGTGCACCTATATCGACCGGGCCGATGTCACCGGCTGGGTGGCAGGGAGCCGTTGGTGCCGGGTTGATGTCTTTGGGGTGGTCGCAGCGTGAATCTGATGCTGCCGTTAGTGCCGTCACGCCCCTTGCAGCTGAAATGGCGGACCCAGACATTGCGGTGCTACTAAAAGCTGCCTTGCAATCATTGGATCGCTCATGACAGAACGGGTTACCGATGCGGCGCCGGATCCAAATGATGCTGCCGTTGAGGGTGCTTTGCGGCCAACTTCGCTCTTGGAGTTCGTTGGGCAGGAGCGGGTTAAATCGCAACTAGGTTTAGTGCTTGAGGCGGCTCGTCGGCGCGGCCGGGCCGCAGATCACGTGCTCCTCAGTGGCCCACCTGGTTTAGGTAAAACCACCTTGGCCTGCATTATTGCTGCCGAGCTGCAAGCCCCACTTCGCATCACCTCTGGCCCAGCCTTGCAGCATGCCGGCGACGTTGCAGCGGTACTGGCGAGCCTGCAACCTGGTGAGGTGCTATTTCTCGACGAGATTCACCGCACGGCGCGCGCTGCCGAAGAAATGCTCTATTTGGCGATGGAGGATTTCCGGGTTGATGTGATTGTTGGCAAAGGCCCGGGCGCCACCGCTATCCCGCTCGAGATAGCACCATTCACCTTGGTCGGTGCCACCACCCGCGCCGGGCTACTGCCGAGCCCGCTGCGCGATCGATTCGGATTTACCGCCCATCTAGATTTCTATGACCCGCCCGATCTCGTAATTATTCTGCGGCGTTCGGCGGTACTACTTGAGGTGCCACTGCATGACGAGGGCGCCGTTGAAATTGCGGGCCGATGCCGGGGCACCCCCCGGATTGCAAATAGGTTGCTGCGTCGGGTGCGTGACTTTGCACAGGTGCACGGCAATGGGGTGGTCGACCACGCGACCGCCCGGGCAGCCCTTGAACTTTATGAAGTCGATGAGCTCGGTCTGGATCGAATTGACCGAGCGTTGCTCGATGTCCTTATCAACCGCTTCGGCGGTGGCCCCGTGGGATTATCGACCTTGGCGGTGGCGGTGGGTGAAGAACCCGAAACTATTGAAACTGTGGCCGAGCCTTTCTTAGCGCGTTTGGGGATGATAATCCGTACCCCGCGCGGTCGGGTAGCAGCACCGGCGGCCTGGTCGCACCTTGGGGCAAATCCTCCGCTACCGCCACAGGGGGTGCTCGATCTAGGCACCTAGGGGCTACCGCGGGGGCACCGGTAGGCTCACGAGGTGGCCGTATTTGAGGCCGCTGTAGTTTTATTGGTCAATTTGGAGCCCGTCCAAACTTTTCGTCAGGAGCGCTGTGGATCTCGTCACGATATTGCCGCTGGTTTTAATCGCGGTCGTCTTCTACTTTTTGATGATTCGACCCGCCAAGGCCAAACAGAAGAAGCAGGCGCAGACATTAGCCACCCTGGGCCCGGGTACCAACATCATGACGACCGCCGGAATTTTCGGCACGGTCGTTTCCAATGGCGATGAGGTCCTCGTCGAGATTTCACCCGGTGTCATCATCCGGATGCTGCCGGCGGCCATCGCCAAGGTGATCCCGGTTGAAGTGCCAGAACTGGATACTCAAGATGGGCCAGCCGCACCCGGCGCTTCGGGCCCGGCGGCCTAGGCGATCCACAGGTGGCTCCTCCGGTAACTTCACGGCCCGCCCGTGGGCTCTTTGCCTTATTAATTGTTCTGGTTGGCCTATTGGCATGGGCGTTTTGGCCCGGAACCCCAAATACCGTGCGCCTTGGGCTCGACCTACAAGGTGGTACGCAGGTGATCTTGGTGCCTAAGCCGGTTACCGCCGGGGCTGAAATTACCGATGAGCAACTACAGCAAACCGTCGCCATTATCCGCCAACGCGTTGATGGGCTCGGGGTGGCTGAGGCTGAAGTTACTACTCAAGGCACTGGCAATGGTGCCGCAATCATCGTTTCGGTGCCCGGCGCGGAGCAAGATCGGTTAGTGGATTTGGTCAAGCGAACCGCGCTACTTGATTTTCGACCCGTCGATACCCTGCTGAATCCGCAGCCATTCGACATCAATGCAACGCCGAACCCCGAGCCATCGGCGAGCGCTTCAGCTAGTGGATCTGCTAGTGGATCTGCATCGCCTTCGGCAACGCCTTCACCGACCACGACTTTTGTGCCCGGTACCTCATTAGTGCAGTCACCTGATAATTCAGCTGCTTATCAAGGTGAAGTCTTGGCTTTGGACTGCACGAATCCGGAGGCTTACACCGGTGGTATCCCAGATGATCCGGCACTTTGGCTCGGTACCTGTGAGCGCACCGGTGAGGTTAAGTACAACCTAGAGCCGGCATTCATAAAGGGGAGCAACGTCACCGGTGCTACCGCTGGCCTACCGCAAAATGGGGTGGGTAGTTGGGTGGTATCCCTTGAATTTGATAGCGAGGGGGCTAAGGCTCTGGCCGCGGCTTCTACCAAGTTGTCCGCACTTCCAGATTGCGGTTCCGGGGTGAGTCCCTGTAATGCATTTGCGATTGTGCTCGATGGTGTGGTGGTCTCGGCACCGCGATTTAATGAGCCTATTCTTGGCGGTCAAGCGCAAATCGAAGGAAACTTCACCGCACAGGAGGCGAATGACCTCGCCAATGTACTTAAGTACGGTGCATTACCTGTAACTCTTGAGCCGGTGGATATCACCAGCGTTTCACCGACGGTGGGTAATGATCAGTTGCGCGCAGGCATCATCGCCGGTCTGCTTGGCCTTGTTCTGGTCATGATTTATCTAATGATTTATTACCGCGCCCTTGGCATTGTCGCAGTAATTTCACTGATCATGGCGGGAGCGGTCGCCTATTTGATGATCGTGGTCTTTAGTAAGACCATAGGCTTGACTCTGACTCTAGCCGGGGTAGCCGGGGCAATCGTCGCGATCGGCATTACCGCGGATTCGTTCATTGTCTACTTCGAGCGTATTCGAGATGAAATCCGCGAGGGTCGATCACTTCGACAGGCTTGTGAAAGTGGTTGGGTGCGGGCTCGTCGAACCCTTTTGGCCGCAGACTTTGTCTCATTGCTCGCCGCGGCAGTGCTTTATTTACTTTCGGTGGGCAGTGTTCGCGGTTTTGCGTTTGTCCTTGGGTTAACAACGATAGTTGACATCCTTGTTGCCTTCTGGTTCACGCACCCACTGGTGGTGCTTCTTGGGCGCACCGGGTGGATGCAGAAGGGCTCGCGCTGGACTGGGCTCGACGCTGATCGAGTCAGCGGGCACGCTCTCACGGGTGAAGTAGTCAGCAAATCGCGCAGAAGGCAAAACACCGACCAGGAGACAGTGGAGGTGCCAAGCCCATGAGCGGTCGTATCGGGATTGCCCAACGGCTCTATAAGGGGCAGGTATCTTTCAATTTTGTTGGCAGGAGGCGGACTTGGTACGTCATTTCAGCCATCATTCTTTTGGTCTCTGTTGGGGCACTAGTCTTTCGCGGCCTAAATCTTGGTATTGAGTTTCGGGGCGGTGCTGATTTTGCGATTCCAAATGCAACTTGCAGTATTGAGCAAGCCAGATCTGTTGCAGAGTCTAAAACCGGATCACAGGCGATCGTGACATCTGCGGTAAATGGCACGATTAGGGTGCAAACCGAGTCGTTGACACCTGATGAAAGTTCAGTGCTGGCGGGCGAGCTGGCCAATACCTGTGGGGTACCTAAAGGCGAAATCAAGGTTCAGGTGGTTGGCCCGACTTGGGGCTCGGAGATCTCGAAGAAGGCCCTCCAAGCTTTAGTGGTCTTCCTATTGCTGGTCTCGATATTCCTATCGATTTATTTTGAATGGCGGATGGCCATCGCGGCCCTCGTCGCCCTGGCACATGACTTGGTTATCACCATTGGAATCTATGCACTAACCGGCCTCGAAGTCACCCCGGCGACCGTCATTGGTTTATTAACTATTCTTGGGTTCTCGCTATATGACACCGTTGTGGTTTTTGACAAGGTCAAAGAGAACACCAGAAATATTGCTGGTCAATCCGTTATGACATACAGCGAAGCGGCGAACTTAGCCCTAAATCAGACTTTGGTGCGCAGTATCAACACGTCAATCGTCGCGCTATTACCGGTTCTTGCGATCATCATCATCGGGGCGGGGTTACTAGGTGCGGGCACCTTGCTTGATCTAGCAGTCGCACTTGCGGTTGGTATGGCTGCTGGAACCTATTCGTCGATCTTCATCGCGACACCGTTCCTTGCCCAACTGAAGGAACATCAACCGGAGATGCGCTCACTCAGCACCCGAGTTAAAGCTCGACGTTCGCAGGCAAGTAAGAGTCGTACCGGTGAGGCCGAGGGTGAAAATGTTGTTGGCACCGGTGAGGTAACCACACTCATTGATGGCGCGCCACGGCAGCAACCGAAACGAGTCAGCCGCTCACGACGATCCAAGTCTTAATTCCTAGTAAATGGCTGACCAGATGTCTCTAGTGGAGCCAGCGGTTGAGGAGGCACTGCGCAGCCAAATTCGAGTCATCGACGGCTGGCCGCAGGCTGGCGTGTCATTTCAGGATCTAACCGGTTTGATGGCGGATCCGGTGACTTTTGCCCTAGTAATCGCGGCAATGGCGAAAGTGGTGGGCACCGGTCCATTTGATGATGTCGCAGGTATCGAGGCCCGTGGCTTTCCGTACGGAGCCGCACTGGCGCATTCATGTGATGCCGGGTTCGTCACTCTCCGCAAACCTGGCAAGTTGCCCGGAGCGGTGCACAGCGTTGACTACGCATTGGAGTATGGGTCCGCCTCCTTGCAATTGCAGACCCACGCGCTAGGCCCAGGGCGACGGGTCGTCCTGGTCGATGATGTGCTGGCTACCGGAGGCACTGCCGCAGCCGGAGTCGACCTTATTCGACGCACCGGTGCTGAAGTTATCGCCGTCGTATTGGTCATGGAGATCCCGGCCTTGGGGGGTCGCGGCAGGCTCGAAGCGCTCGGGGTCAACGTGCACGCGCTGCTTACCGCCTAACACCCGTAGACTGGACACGCGTACGGATCGAAGTCTTTAATAATCAGTCCTGCTATTGGGAGCGTCTGTGGCCAAGGAAGCACCGCTGACCACGGAGCTGGCCTCGCCGCCGGCTTCGGTCACGGTTGTGTCGTCAGGCTTTCGATCCAGAGTAGCCCGGTTGGCTGGGATACAGCGCCGTGCGCACCCAGAACTCGAGCCGCTATTTAAAACGCTGCGCCAGTACCACCCGAAATCAGATGTTCGAATGGTGGAGCGTGCGTATGAGATGGCTGAGTATTTGCACCGAGATCAAACCCGCATGTCAGGGGAGATGTACATCACCCATCCATTGGCGGTCGCTACGATTCTCGCGGATCTAGGCATGACCGCACCGACCCTTGCGGCAGCGTTGTTGCACGACACCGTTGAGGACACCGGTTATTCGCTCGATGCCCTGCGCGAGGATTTTGGCGACGAGATAGCCCAATTGGTCGATGGCGTCACCAAGTTAGATCGAGTTAAGTACGGCGAGTCTTCTGCCTCTGAGACGGTTCGCAAAATGGTAATCGCGATGGCGCGCGATATTCGGGTACTGGTGATCAAGTTAGCCGATCGTCTGCACAATATGCGCACCCTGCGCTTCATGCCCGAAGATAAGCAGCAAAAGAAGGCGCGCGAGACTCTTGAAATCTACGCACCGCTAGCGCACCGGTTGGGCATAAATGCGGTTAAGTGGGAACTAGAAGACCTAGCTTTCGCAACCATGCATCCGAAGATGTATGACGAAATCGAGCAACTCGTGGGCCAGCGGGCGCCTTCGCGTGATCACTTGCTGTCGGAGATCATTGAAGAGATCAACGCAGATTTGCGCAGAGGGAAATTGCGCGCCGTGGTCAGTGGGCGCCCGAAGCATTATTACTCTGTCTATCAAAAGATGATCGTGCGCGGTCGTGATTTCGCGGAGATCTATGACCTT
>CAMBQX010000017.1 GCA_945870085.1 Bifidobacterium breve
TCAAAGGCCGGAACGCCATTTTCAACCAGCAGGCGGATCTCTCGAAGTCCGGTGTCTTGGCCTACCGGTGCTGCGCCGGCGCGACAAAGTTTGATGCCGTTGTACTTATCCGGGTTGTGGCTGGCCGTGAACATGGCACCGGGGATACCAAGTGCGCCAGAGGCGTAGTACAGGCCATCGGTGCTGGCTAAACCAATTTCAATGACATCACACCCTTGCTCACGCACCCCCTGCGCGAACGCAGCAACTAGATCTGGCCCAGACGGTCGCATATCGTGGCCGATCGCAATCACTCCCGGCCCACCATCGCGCACCGCGGCCCGGACTACCCGAACAAAAGCTGCACCAACCGCATGGGCGAGATTCTCGTCCAATTGCAGGGGATAGATCCCTCGGATGTCGTAGGCCTTAATAACAGCAGTTAGGTTGGCCCCGGAAAAGGTCGTTGAGTCCAAGTTGCTCATGGGCTCAGGCTATCTAAGTGTGGCTTTAACCAACACCGCTGCTACCTAGGTTCGAAATCCTCATCAAAAAGCTGATCCAGTGGCACCTTTGATAAATCAACACTCGTCAACATGCGTAGGTGGCCGCGGCGCGCTACTTCTACCGACCCACTAGGTAGTGGCGGCGGCTCCGCATCTGGTTGATACCTCGGTCGCGCAGCCTCACGCACCGCATCTGCCAAGGCTTCGAGATCATCACTTGTTGGCTTAAGGGCATCAGGATCAGGCGTGATCCTGACAATCTCCCAGCCGATTGGTGCGGTCATCCGTTCGCTATGCATCTGGCACAGGTCGTAGCAATGCGGCTCAGCGTAAGTTGCCAGCGGACCGAGCACCGCTGTTGAGTCGGCATACACGTAGGTAAGGGTTGACGAGGCCGCGCCATTACATGATGGCTTCGAACAACGGCGACGACTCACGTCGGCAACGTAGCCCGACCGGCACCTCGTTTTCGTGCGGCGCGCCGCACTAACTGTGAGCAAACCAGCCAGCCATCAGCGCACGGTGACGCCGGAGTCCTGTTCAGCGGCCGGAACCGTAACCTCGGTGCGCAGCGGAGCCCACGGATACCCGGTGATCAGGTCGCCATAACGGGAGCGCTCGCGCACTCGGTGGGCGAGCAAAATTGGACCTGAATCACCCGTAGGCGTCACCACCGCGGTGAACCAGTCAATACCCGCAGGTGGGCGAAGCAGGATGAACTTAACTTGGCCAGCGGGCACGTTGATGCGCTGTGGCGCCGTCGCCACGGACACCTCCCGCCGGCCGCTATACGGCAACAAAACCACATCTACACTCACCGCTTCAAGGGGTGCGGTGATCGCCAAGCGCACATCTGTTGCAGCTCTAACGGGTAGCCCGCTGACCGCAGCCGGGCCGTCAAATGGCTGCGCCCCTGACGTGAACGACGTATCCTCCTGCTTTTGCTTGCCACTAAAGAATTGCCGCATACCCGCAACTATCGGTTGATCTGAGGTCAACTCCAAAGTCACCGGTTGACCACCTGTCACCGTTGACATATCAACACTGATTACCGCGCCGGCCGGCACTTGTACGCGGTCACGTTCGGCCGGTGCGAAGGCGCCGATTGACGAGATGACGCGAATGTTGACAATGGCATCGTCCTCACCAGGAGCCACCACCGAAAGCACCCGAGCACCCTGACCCGGGAGCACTCCTGGCACATATACCGTGGTAGCAGGCACAGCCGCGGGCGAAATCCAGTCAGCGCCAACAGATTGCAATCCTGACATTTGCTGGTCGTTAATCGCAGCACCAATACGCCCGGTCCGCGCGATCACATGAAATGCCGTGCTCTTCTCGCCGGGAGTAAGCGCATCGAGGCGCACCGCCAAGCGTGAACCAGGTGGCACAACTAGCCCGCGACCACCTGGTGCATCAAGTAAACCACCCGTGCCATAAATCAAGACATCTACAACGGCAGCATTTTCATCCGGATTGACGAGCACCACGCGGGTTTGTCGCCCAACTACTGATCCCCCACCAACGAACCAGAATTCGGACGCAGCCGGCGCACACGCGGTACTAGCCAGCCCGCGGCCGGTGCCGCGCGGATCACGACCCCACTGATCGGCAATGAAACCGGGTGCATACGAGCCCACCGCTATCGCTCTAATCGGCGGTAATTTCTCGCCGAAGGCATCGATCTCCACCTGCCCGCCCGGACCAACGATCGCCGCCTCGGCAGCAGTCTTACCGGGCAAGGTCTCTAGCCGAGCGCTGCCGGAGCCGGCATCTTGGCCGGGCTGGCCGGGCACCACGGCCGCCGTAACCCGAACACCGAGTTCAGCATTTGCACCAGGCTCCGGGCAAATTAGCACTGACGAGCCGATTGGTTCGATCGCAAGTGGAGGCGGCTTAGCAACGGGCGTACGCAGTTGAATAAACCAACCGCCGGCAACAACTAAAGCAGTTATAGCGATCGCCATAACTAAAACGCGCGCTGGGCGCAACTTGTTCATCGGACAATCACATTTGATGGGTTTGCTGAACCGGGCTCAGTTCTCGCGTTTGACTGAGAAGAACTATCCACGTTTGCCTCTTGATCATCTGGGTCGGGGTCGCGGCGTTGTCGCGACGGAAGTGCGAGTACGACCAACACGAACAAGACCGTGAACTGCAACCACAGCCAAAGTGTGCGCTGACCCTGGTCGAAACTGATCACGACCTGACCACCACCTGCCCGCGCGATGAATCCTTGTGACCAGCCAAGTTGGCCAGTTGGAACCTGCGCCTCGAGCTCTTGCTGCGGCGATCCATCTTTGCCAACCAAGGTTGCGCGCCAACCCGGCGCTGCCACGGCGCCGACAATAAGTTCGCGAGCGTCTGGCCCGGCAGCAATTACCTGATCCAGATACGGATCAATGCCAACCCAAGCGGCGCCCACCGGTGCCACCACGACAGCTAGCGGCGTCGCTGTCGCACCCGCTATCAGGCGCGCCCGTGAAGTAACCCCGGCAACCCGCCAAAGGACTTCACCACTGGCACTTGCTAGCCGGCGCAACCCAGGCTCACCGTCCAAGACGGGTATCAACGACTTTGAAGTGCCTGTCGCTAAAAGCACATAGCGCACCCCGTAGCCGGCTAGCCCCGAAACTTCGTCGCCACCACGCCCCGAAGCCAAACTGGCAACCAGCGGGTCAATTGCCGCCCAAACCTCACCGGGTGGGGCCGCATCGGCATCTCCAAGGCTAGGCCCGGAACCGTTTACCAGTGTGTACTGCACTGCACCATCGCGATCTTGACGCAGCACCAAAGTTCGCGGCGCCAGACCGCCGAGTGCATCGGCTTCAACAAATGCAGGTACTGCCGCAAACGGCGCCTTGCGCAAAAGTCCATCGGCTCCCGAAAACCAATAAGCCGCAGAGAGCACCGGAGCGAGTACGGCAACTACCACAACTAGGACGATGAAAGGTTGAGCGACATTGAAACTGACACCAACCATGCGCTCACGCAACCCATCGGTGGCAATACTCGCAGCCAGGATCAACGCGGCACTTAGTACCAAAGTCGCACCACCCGGCCAAGTGCGAATTGCGGCGATCGAGTCAATGGGGGTCACCGAGATCACCGTTTGAAGGACACCAACTACCAATGCGCTGCCCGCCACCGCCCAACAGGCCAAGATGTAGGTTGCTCGATTTCGGCGCAACAGCGCGGCGAACCCAGCCACAATTAATCCGACGGTGACCCAAAGCGGTGTCATGCCCGGGCCACCCGGGTGGAGCAAGAGCACGTCGACCGCATTAACATTCGCGTCGCTGAGCGCGGAACTTTCAATACCAGGCTGCAAAAGGAATTCGGCCGGATGCGTGATCAGCCCAAGGGACCACGGCATCAGCAACACGATTGGCGCGAATAGAGCCAGTGCTAGCCTGCGGATCACCAGCCATGCACTTTCGCCCGTTCTCAAAATTAGCAGCACACTAAATGCGGTGCCGAGGGCAACCGCAATTAGCCATGTAAAGGGCAGCACCGCCGCGAGCGACGCGAGAAGTAGTGCGGTGCCGGCCGCTCGCCGGAAGGTACCGCGGCTCCCGACAATCCGCACAAATGACCTAACAACAAATGGCAACAAGATGGCGGCGATTACGGTGCCGATTCGGCCACTTGATAGGGCGCCGGTGAGTGCCGGAATCAGTGCATATGAGGCAGCCGCCCAGATGCGGACCGCACGACTTGCGACCAGCCCCCGCGCAGCGAAATACATGCTCCATGTGGCAAGTGGTACTCCTAGCACGACGATGACCGTCACGGCCAATTGAGCTTTACCTAAGAGTAGAAATGCGAGACCGAATATCAACATCAAGTAAGGCGCTGCCGGAGCCGTAGAACCAGGCCCAATATTGTGCCAAGCCTCGCTATAGGTGCCCCAAAGGTCGCTTGCACCCGGTAAACTAGGCAGAAGTGCACCGCCTTGCAGGACGCCGTCGCCCCACCACATGTTGCGTAGCGCGATAAGTGCGAACAGCGTCAACACCGAAATGAATAGCACACTTGGTCTGATCAATGCCCGCCTCAATAGGCCCGGACCTGATGACTCCAAATAGTCCGAGTCGTCATCAACTGGCCCAGAATCAATTGCACTGACTGAGGCACTGAGTGCGGCGCTGCTAGTAGTTGCGATCCCGGCCACGAGTTCAAGACCCTGACGAAGTTGCGCCCAAGCGCTTGGACGCAAAACGCGGATCACTGAGTAAGGCTCGGTCGCAGTACGGGCACTTAGCCGGCGCGAGGCACGTAGGCGACCCGGGTGCAACGCGACATCAAGTACGGCGCCGACTTCATCGCGAGCCGCATCAAAATCTTTACCCAGCAGGTAAAAGACCGAACGCACTGCGCTGACGACAAGTAGGCGCAATGCGAGAAATGGACTCGCGACCACCGAGGTATGCGCGAGCAATACGTGCACCGCAGCCTCCCGGTCAATCCGATGCGGGCGCGGGGCAAAGTCGTCGGCTCGGCGTCCGTGCGCCGCCGCCTCCCGGTGATGAAGAACCGCGTCGGTCGCAATCAATACCCGTTCACCAGCTAGATGGGCGCGCCAGCAAAAATCGACATCGTCACGAAATAATGGCAAGGCGCGATCAAATCCATCGAGGCGCTGCCAAACCTCGCGGCGCACCAACATGCCGGCCGAGCTAACGGCTAAGACATCGCGCACCCCATCGTGCTGGCCTTGGTCGTGCTCCCGACGCTCCAAGCCCGTATACCTACGCCCCGAGCTCGTGATGCTGACACCAACTTCTAGCAGCAATCGTCGGTCGTGCCACCCAAGAATCTTCGGGCCAAGGATTGATGCGCTCGGATTGTCATCAGCTGTATTGAGTAATGCCTCGAGACAGGCAAGGTCAGGGGCGCTGTCATCGTGCAGCAACCAAAGCCATTCAACAAGTTCTTCAATTGGCTCATCACTTGGCGCAACCCGCACTTGACCAACATGGGCGACACCAGCACGAACCGCGTCACCAAAGCCAAGCCGCGATTCGGCGGCTACCACCCGATCTGAGCCAAATGCGGCGCGAAGTTGACTCAGGCTGCCATCGGTAGAACCCGTGTCGACACCGACAACAGCCTCTGGAGGGCGGGTCTGCGCAGCAAGGTTTGTTAGTGCTGCTGGAAGCCAGATCGCGCCCTCGTGGCTAACGAGTACCGCAGTTACATGATGGTGGCGGCGCGGAAGGAGGGTATCGTAAATGGCTTCAAATTCCTCTTCCCTGCTGAACCACTCGGTGGTTAGCTCGCCCGTGCCACCGGCCTCGTCGACTTGGTTCGCGTCGATATGGTTCTCGTCCATCTGGCCCGCCACCTACCCACTGTAACCGGCTGCAAGTCTGCATCAGTCAAAGCAAATTTCGGCCGGTCAGCCGGCCCGCTTCTTTAGGCGACGCCGCTCACGCTCAGAGAGCCCACCCCAGATCCCAAATCGCTCATCTTGTGCCAAGGCGAATTCGAGGCATTCGACTCGAACTTCGCAAGACAGGCAGACTTTCTTGGCTTCACGGGTGCTGCCACCCTTTTCGGGGAAGAAAGCCTCCGGATCTGTCTGCGCGCAAAGCGCAAGCCCCTGCCATGCCAACTCTTCAACGTCAGACAGTGGCACCAGCACCATGTCGCTCACGCGAAGGACCTCCCTAACTTACGAAATCATGTGGTTACTTCGTCGTCACCCACATTGGGTGTTGAGGAGTATTACACGGGTGTAATTCGCATAAGTCAAGTCAGATTGCCACATATCGGGCAGGAAATTACCAAAATTCACCAAAAACGCCCGATTTTGTTAAAAAGTCACCTTTTTGTCCCCTCGAGAGGGTGGCATGAACTCAAGTTCACCACGACAATTCCCCGATCGGTTAGCGCCGCGCCGATAAGTTTCCCCACCTGAGAGAATGCGCGCATGCGCATCACCGCACTTGCTGGCGGGATCGGAGGATCCCGATTTATCCGAGGCCTGCTCGCCCACCTTGCCGGCACCTACCCAGATGGGCAAGGGGGCACCACCGCCGAGGTCACCGTTATCGGCAATACCGGTGACGACATCTGGGTACATGGCCTGCGGGTCTGCCCTGATCTCGACACGGTGATGTACACCCTCGGCGGGGGCATCAGCAGCGAGCGTGGTTGGGGGCGCGAGGGCGAAACTTTCACGGCCAAATCCGAATTAGCCAGTTATGGCGTCGAACCAACCTGGTTTGGTCTGGGGGACAAGGACATCGCCACGCACCTGGTACGCACCCAGTCACTTGCCGCCGGGTACTCACTGACCGAGGTCACCGCGGCACTTTGCGCACGTTGGCAGCCCGGGGTAATTTTATTACCAATGAGTGATGATCGCGCCGAAACCCATGTCGTGGTCGATGACCCCAGCGGTGCCACCGACGACAACGGTCGGCCAATGCAGATCGCCCTTCATTTTCAGGAATGGTGGATCAGATATCGGGCTGCACTGCCTGCGCATTCGTTTGCGATCATCGGCATAGACACCGCCAAACCCGCACCAGGTGTAATTGATGCAATTGAAAATGCCGATCTAATTATTTTCCCGCCGAGTAACCCGGTGGTTTCAATCGGCACAATCTTGTCGGTTCCCGGAATAGCCGAAGCTATCCGCGGAGCTACCGCACCAGTTGTCGGAGTCTCCCCCATAGTCGGCGGTGCACCGGTTCGCGGCATGGCCGATTCATGTCTACAAGCCATCGGAGTCGCGACGTCCGCGGCTGCAGTTGCAGCTCATTACAGAGCGCGTACCGAGGGTGGCTTTATTGACGCCTGGCTAGTCGATGAAGTTGATGCTGAAATCGTTGATGAAGTTGTCGCCCTTGGTATTTCCTGTCGCGCTGTACCGCTGATGATGACCGATGTCACCGCAACCGCCAAGATGGCTGCCGAATGCATGCAGGCCGTTAGAGCATGACATGAGCATGCCGCCGAACGCAGCACTGCAAATAACCACCGTTTCAGGTATTGGCTCGATCACACCCGGCGAGGATCTCGCGGCGATAATTACTGCAACCGAAATTACTTGGCCAGACGGCACGGCCGGATTTGCCGATGGCGACGTTGTCGTCGTTACCAGCAAGATCATTTCGAAAGCTGAGGGGCGAATTATCGCTGCCCACTCACGTGAAGCCGCGATCGATGCTGAAACTGTACGCATTGTCGCGACAAAATCAACCCCGCAAGCAATTACTAAAATTGTTCAAACCCAACATGGATTAGTTATGGCCGCCGCCGGAGTCGATGCCAGCAATGTTGAAGCTGGTCACGTAGTCCTGCTGCCCATCGATCCCGATGCATCTGCACGCGAACTCCTAACTCAACTTCAGGTCGCTACCGGCAAACATTTAGCCGTCATCATCACCGACACCATGGGGCGCCCATGGCGCCTTGGTGTCACCGATGTCGCTATCGGCGCCGCCGGCATCACCGTTCTCGATGATCACACCGGGCGCATCGACGGTTTCGGACGCACCTTGGAGATGACGGTGATTGCGATCGCCGACGAAATCGCCGCGGCCGCCGACCTAGTTAAGGGCAAGATAGACGGCAGCCCGGTAGCCGTGGTTCGCGGGATGGGTCACTATGTCGGTGCCGAGTTTGGGCCTGGGGCTAGTGCCATTGTTCGGCCTTTAGCCGATGACCTATTCCCCCTTGGGACCGCAGAGGCCGTGCAACACGGTCGGGCCACCGCCGGGGGATACCGACGTACCGTGCGAAATTTCACTGATAGACCGGTCGATGATGAGGTAATCGAGCGAGCCATCGCATCGGCTATCACGGCGCCGGCACCCCACCATTCCACGCCCTGGCGCTTCCTCGTGCTGCGAGATGAGCCGATCCGCAAATCCCTACTCACCGCGATGGGTGATCGTTGGGTTATTGATCTACAAAATACTGATGGTGTCGTCGAGGATTCGATTAGTAGGAGAGTTGCGCGCGGAGACATCCTGCACACCGCACCGGTCATAATCCTTGCATTCATTGATTTAGCGTCAGGTTCGCATCAATACGCAGACAAAGCGCGCACCGCGGCTGAACGCGATATGTTCATGGTCGCAGGCGGAGCTGCGGTCCAGAACCTAATGATCACTTTGGCCGCCGAAGAGGTCGGTTCAGCTTGGATTTCTTCGACAATGTTCTGCGCGGATGTTGTCAATTCAGTGCTGCAACTGCCAACTAGTTACCAACCCCTCGGCGCGCTAGCTGTTGGATATGCCGCCATGGCGCCAAGTCAGCGTGATGAGCGCACGGTGGGTGCTTTCATGATCTCGCTACCTGCTAACTGAAGGCCAATAAATTCTTGGCTAAGCATCACTAGAAAATCGAAATGCACCGGGTGCAAGTTGCACACCCGGCCAAATACGCACCCCGGCCAGTAATTCATTTCCGGCTCCGATGCTCGCACCGTCGCCGATTACCGCACCATCTATAATGCAATTTGCGCCAACAGTGGCGCCCGCGCCGATGATGCTGCCGGTGACCCGCGATCCATCGGCGATTCGGGCATCGTCGAACACCACGGAGCCGTCAACAAGAGCGCCCGCGGATATTTTCGCGTATCGGCCAATTGCCGAACCGCCGGTCAGCACCGCGTCGCTGGCGATTTCCGCCCCATCAAGAACCAAATATGCACCAGGGTTTGGGACCGCAGGTGACGGCGCGATGCCTAGGACCAGGTCACTTGAGCCTTGAACAAATGCCATGGGTGTACCCAGATCAAGCCAGTAACCCCGATCGACCACTCCTTGAACCAAGGAATCGGCGGCCAGTAATGCGGGAAAAGTCTCACGTTCGACCGACACTGGTCTGCCGCCCGGGATCGAATCGATGACACTTCGACGAAAAACGTAGCAGCCCGCATTGATCTGATCGGTGACAATCTCCTCCGGCGTCTGCGGCTTTTCAAGGAACTGAGTAACTCGGCCAAAGGCATCTGTCGGTACCAATCCAAACGCTCGCGGATCAGCAACCGGAGTCAAATACAAAGTCGCGTCGGCACCGCTATCGACATGATGTCTAACAAGGGCGCCAATATCGAGACCCGACAACACGTCGCCATTGAAAACCAACACGGGCTCATCCGCACCGCTTTGCAGATATGGCAGTGCGTGTCGAATCGCACCGCCTGTACCCAGAGGCTGGTCCTCGGTAGCGATCACAATCTCGATGCCCAGATCGGCCCCATCGATGAACTCCTGAAAAACGTCAGCGCGATACGAAGTGGCCAGCACAATTCGGTTTACCCCGGCATCGCGAGCGCGGTAAATTTGGTGCACGGTGAAGGGCACCCCAGCCACCGGGAGCATGGGCTTGGGTGTGTTAATCGTGAGCGGGCGCAGTCGGGTGCCCTGCCCCCCTACCAACAAGACGGCTTCGGTCACGGCGCTAGCGTGCCACAGCCCCTTGAGTATGTTGTTCAGGTGGCCAATCCAGTGTGGGATCTACTCACCAAGCGTCGTAGCGACTTTGGAGCCGTACCAGCGGTGACCTTCATTGGGACTGCTCGCACCGAACTCTCATCAACATCACTAGAAAATGCAGTTGCGAAGCTCGCTGGAGCCTTGCGAGATGAGTGGTCCCTTGAATCCGGGGATCGAATCGCCGCTTATCTACCCTGGCACTGGCAACGTGTTGTTTGGTCTTTGTCGGCCTGGAGTCTTGGCGTCAGCCTCGACGTCGAAGGCAAGCCGGCAACAGCTGCGCTAACCGTATGTGGCCCAGGTGACATTGCGGCGGCCCTTGCAGCCGGCTGCGAGGAGCCCATAGTGGTTTCACTTCATCCATTCGGCCTGCCGATTACTGACTTACCACCAGGTTGCACCGATGCTGCTTCCGTAATCCGCCTACAGCCCGACTCGTTTTACGCCGAACCGGTTTCCGGCGAGGTAACAGCGCTATTCCTCGGTGGTCAGGAGTACTCCATCTCGGAATTAATTGATGGGGCCAAGATGCGTTTAGCCCAATTAGGTATTACTCAAAGTGATCGCCTACTAATACCCGACCCCCAGCATGATGACCTCGCCGGCTACCTGCTCGCACCACTTGCTCCACTGCTCGGAGTTGGTTCTGTGGTGGTCAGCGATGGCCCATTTAACCGGGAGTCGGTGATCTCCCAAGAGGGAGTTACTGCTTTTTGGGAACGACAGTAATTACACTTTCAGCACTTTGCGCGACCACCGCACCATTTTGAACTGCGACCACCCGATAGCTATAGACCGCCCCGGCGGGCACCGCCTTTTTCACCTTGAACAAATACGAGCCATTAGCTTTCGTGGTTTTCGTCGCAACCGTTTTCCATTGACCGTCTACAAGCATCTGGCGATCAACTTGGACGCCGGCTGTTGCCGGCGCAACTTGGCCCCGGAATCTAAGTGAGGAACCCTCCTTTGGCACCAACGTCGGTGAGATATTCATCGAGACCGTCATAGGAGCGGGGGCGCCAGATGCTGTTACCGGGACGGCAACGGGCACGCCGGCCTCACCATTAACCGAAATTACATAAAGTGACTTGAGTTTTAGCCGCGTTAGAAATGCAGTCCCGCTCAGCTCTTTTGCCGTGCCATCGGAGGCCGTTGCACGTATCTTCTTGACGGCCCCCGAGATATAACGTTCGGTGATGCCAAGAACGCCAACATCGGGCAGCCCAAATACCGCAGCCATACGCGCCTGCGGGACATTTACCGTCCAAGAAGCGTTGGTATTTTGCGGGATAAGTGACCAATGATCATCAACACTTACCGCAAACGGCAATGCCCCGCCCCAAGCATCCTTGCTCGCCTGTGTCATTCCGCCAGTTGATGAGGTATAAAACGCTCTAACTGGAACACCGGCATACAAAACTGCCAACCCGGTGGTTTCACTCGCATGGGTTGCGTTGACCGCATCAACCCATAGGTTGCCCAAAGCGCTACTTGCCTTAGCCCATCCGGTGAAGAACTGGTCAGAATATGGGCCATCACCATCATCAAGATGACACGCACATGGCTTTCGGACACCGTGTTTGACTTTCGACAAGGCGTACGACCGAGCCGCTATTACCTGAGCCTGCATCGCAGCGGCCGGCCAGGAATTTGAGACCTCGGAAATACCGTAAAGGTACTCCTCGTGCACCCGCACACTGTTGACGACATTTAGTCGCGGCCCCCCAGATGTTGACACTGGAACCATGTCAAAATACCCAAACCGATAACGATGCCCCGAGGTGTCGAAGCGGGCTTTTGGCCCGGTGACATTCAATAGGGTGGCCGCCCCCGCGGCGGTGCCCGGGGCTCTGGTGCCAGCCCAATGCACGGTGGCACTTGTTGCACTACCCAAGTCGGTCACCACCCCATCGAGTGAGCGCTGCACACTTACGCTGCCATCACCCGGGGTGAAAGTGAATACATCGGCCGGGCCACCCACAACGACAGTGCCCCCGACCGTGACTTCGACGGCGCCACCGCCGGCTTCTAGTACCTCACTGCGCACCTGCGCCCCCGGAACTTGGATGAGGACACCAACCCGGATATCCATGTCGTCCGGGGTGGCTACTACTTCGGTATTGGAAAAATAGTGCGAAACGATGGCGGTGGCGTCCATCCCTTCCTTGGCCATCCCATAAGCACCCCATTGTGAAAGGCCAACCCCATGGCCCCAACCGCTGCCCAGGAGCGCGAAAGACGGCGGGACCTCAACCGCCCGGGCCCCTGGGCTGGCCACCAGGGCGCCCGCGAGCACCACTGCTAAAAACCCAGCGAGCCGGCCGGGTGCGGGGGAAGCCACCATCCCACTATCCTCACATGCCCCAGGAGTAACAGCTACCAACCGGGCCATGGAACGGCGCGCCGCCCCCGAGCGTCCAAACGGTGCGCTAATAGTGGGCGGGGCCCACCTACGATGGGAGTCCCCCAAGGAAGGCTTTCGCAACAATGTCGCAAGCTGCTCGGCCCGGCCGCTGGACTCGAGTCCTGACGATGGTGCTGGCTGCGGCGATTTTAGGTGCGACTTTGGTCGGAGCCGGAGTGAATTTGCTCCTCGGGCGCCTAGAAGGCAACATCACCGCGGTTGATGTCTCAGAGCAGGTTGGGTCGCCAAGCCAGGCGCCAGCGCCCATCGCAGAAGTCGACGAAATCACCGGCACCTACGCCCCCCTGAATGTTTTATTGATGGGCAGCGATATTAGATCGGGCAAAGGCAATGGCGGGTTTGGCAGCGCCAGCAAAATCACCGGGCAGCGCTCTGACACCACCATTTTGTTACATGTGAGCGCCGATCGAAAATCCGCGATCGCCGTTAGCATCCCGCGCGACACATTGATCACTTTGCCAAAATGCAAGAAGGACGGGCAAAGCACGGGTGGTTATCAGGGCCGCTTCAACGAAGCCATCCAACTTGGTGGCCCAGGTTGTACTCTCAAAGCAGTAGAAGAACTAACCGGACTTGATTTAAATAATTTCATGCTCGTTGATTTCGGCGGCTTCAAGCGCATTGTTGATGCAATCGGCGGCGTAGAGATTTGCGTTCGCGAAGCGGTTAATGACCCGCTTAGCGGGCTGGTGCTGAGCAAAGGCAAGCACATTGTGCAGGGGGAAGAAGCCCTAGCTTTCGTCCGCGCCCGCAAGACCCTTGGCGATGGCTCGGATACTTCGCGCATTCGCCGGCAACAAGCCTTCCTTTCTTCGCTCGTGCGCTCGGTTCTCTCAAGTGACACCTTACTTAATCCCGCTACCATGCTGAGCATTCTTGATGCGGCAACGCAGTCACTGACCGCAGACCCGCAACTTGCCAACATCCAAAATTTACAGGACCTAGCGTTAAGCATGAAGGACCTTAAGCCGAACAACATCACTTTCGTCACCATGCCGTGGTACCCAAGTGGCGACGGAGCAACCGTATTGGCCAGCAAAAAAAAGGGTGCGCCAATTTGGGCTGCTATCGCTAATGACACACCATGGCCCCCGAGTGGTGGTACCGGCGAAACTCTGCTGCGAGTTCAACCAGAGATGATCCGAGTCAATGTGTTAAATGGCACGGCGACTAAAGGTATGGCGAAGAAAGTTGCCAAGCAATTAAGTGACGAAGGATTCAGGATTGGTGACGTTGGTAACGCCGACACAAGTACCGTCACAACCACCACCGCGCAATATGACCCGCGCTGGGACGTCTCAGCCAAGACACTGATCGCCGCCGCCGATGCAACAGGTGAGCCGGTCAAGAAATCTGGCCAAACAATGACCTTGATTATTGGCAGTGATTTTACCGCAGTCACACCGGTCGAAATCACCGATCTCGCTGAAGACAAAACCGCTAACATCAACACCGGGGACGAAAACTTCTGCGCTCAGTAGCTAACCGGCCCATCCCCCTCTCAACGGTGCTTTAGATAACTGGCGGTCGACCAGCTTTAGTCATCGCCCAGACCGTGCTCCACTTCATCGCGCGGCGCCCCGCCGGCTTAATACGCATACCTTCGCCCAAGCCTTGAAACCAAGCTTTAAGAGCCGACCGGTCATGTACTCGGGCCAATGTCAAACCAACCCAGGTGCCGACATAGAACGGCTCGAGCACCACCGGGAGATTGCGCCGTGCTAACCACACGCGGTTGCGCGCGTTCATTCGGTAATAGACATCGTGGCGAGCCGGATCAATTACCGGGTGGTTAACAATTAAATCCGCCGCATACCAAGGCACGAAACCTTCATCCCAAACCCGCCAAACCACGTCAATACCTTCATGGGCGTAGAAGAACTCAGCGGGCCAACCACCGATTGCCGAGAAAAGCGGTCGCCTGATAGCGACCGCCCCCTCCCACAGTGCGGTCGCTTCACTTGGTTCGCCCGGATCGCCAACGCGAAGCCTTGGGACCCAGCGGCGCGGTGCGGGCAAACCCGTTGGGTCAACAACCCGCGGCTGAATTAACCCCAGTTTTGGATCGTTAGCAAAACGATCAGCCACGATTCGCAAGAATAATTTGTCTGGCAGCGATGCATCATCGTCAAGGAAGAACAGCAGTTCACCGGCTACCAGTGGCACACCCGCGTTGCGGCCGGCTGGGATACCCAAATTCTCTCGAAGGTGAAGTGCCTTTACGCCAGCAGGTAGATCAACCGGTTGCCAGCCATTACCGACTACGACCACATCCACGTTGACATCATCCTGAGCGAGTACTGACTCAATGGCACGGTGCAAATCCGCGGGCCGCTGGCCCATCGTCAATATCACCACTGCGAAATGCGCTGCATCGAGCGGACTAACTGTCACGGTATCACTTCAGCTTACTCGATGAAAGGATCGAAAGTAGATGACCAATTATGGTTACCAAGCCCAAAATAACCAGCACGGCAACAAGTACTCTAGTACCGCCAAGTCCACCCGCGAACGTATCAAAAACGGCTGCGATCAAAGCCAAGATGGTCAACTCCACCGAGTGATATGCGCGCTGGAACGGGAAAAACCGCACCAGGGATCGCAAACTCCGTAGGCCACTTGATTGCGGAACGCCAACTGTCGCCTTGTCTTCAAGTCGCGGCATGTTGTTGTAGGCACGCGAGACATGAACCATGTCATTTAGTGCTTTGTTATAGAGAATTATTACTGCCAGCAGGGCACCAAGTAGCGGCCAAATGCTGTCAAGCCAGCCCGGGTTTGGGAAGCCAGCGGCCCGCAATCCCAATGCGATCGGGATCAACCCCTCGGTGGTGTAGTGACCAACTCGATCAAGGAACACTCCTTTGGGCGAGGAAGTCTGGCGCCACCGGGCGACTTCACCATCACAGCAATCCCAGAGCATCTGCAACTGCCCGAGAAATACCGCAAGCACCGCTCCCGGCAGCCCCGGGATCAAGAGAGCGAGTGCCACTGAAAATCCTGAGGCGATCATTAGCCAGGTCACTTGATTAGCGCTGATCGAAGTGCGAAGTAACACTCGTGTCAAATAAGGCGAGATCGCTCGCAAATACACATCTGCAACCCAATGCTCCGAATTAGCCCGGCCACGCACCGATGGCGGTTGACCAACCTCACGAACCTCCGCCACCGTAGGACGCGCTGGACGCTCAATCACTAGGTACCGTCCTTCCCGGTGCGCTCTGCCGGATTTAAGGGGGCCGGATTTAGCGGGGCCGGATTACTGCTGGCTTGCCGCTGGGTCACTAGCCACTGCGCTGAGGCTATGACCACGAATAGCAATGCTCCCACTCCCGCACCGATACTCAACGTGAACTCAAAGATAGACGCGCCAAAGACGAATGCACACAACAGCAAAATAGTGCGCCCGTCCCACCCTAAACCCAGCCAGGTAAGCCACTTTGGCATTGCGTAACCTTGCAGTGCTCGATAGAGCACGTCATAGTGATGGAAAGTGAACACCGCCACCCACCAAAATGCCAGCACCACCAAACTTTGCTGCCAAACCAAAGCCAATACGGCGACCAAGCCAAGTTCAACTAGGCGCAGTAACGCCGGGATCGCCCATGCTGATGGCATCAACCAAATTCGTTCCCGGGTTGCGGCCGGCAAAATTCGCGCAATGAGCGCCGCAATAGGGCCGCCGTCAAACTGCCGAGCCAGTAACACTCCTGCGGCTGCCGGTGCCAAACCATGCCAGGTGGCGGTCCGTAAAATGCGCCCGGTGGTGACATACAAAAGCGCCAACAAAACACCGGCCAGCAGCACCAACAACGCCCACCGCGGGCCAAAGAGCGCGGCAACCACACTGATAATCAGCCACCGTTCACCAATCGGCAGGTGAATTGCCCGCTTGAACCATCTAATTGCAGAACGCCGATTCATCCGGGCCGACAGCTCCATCGCACTACTTATTGACCGATCACCTGTTGTCCACCCACCAGCGCCGCCTACCGCACCATCATCAGGATCAGCAACATCCCGTGGCTCGACATTAGCCTCACGCATCCGCTGCACGCGCGAGAAGTCATAGTCGGTCATATGCCTGGTGGTTTGCAGCACTAGCAAAATCAGTGCTACGGGCCACATGTCACTGCCCAGTACCATCGCACCGGCCGCAAGCCCCGCGTACGCCAGATACTCCTTCACCCGGTCAGTTGATGCATCGAGCCAAGCGCCGAGGGCTGAGAACTTGCGGGTGGCCCGCGCTACTTCGCCATCAACGCAGTCAATTATCAGGCTCAGTTGAAGCAGCACCGCCCCGATAACCACCGGCCACCGATAGCCGAGCGCGAAACACGCTGCCGCGCCGAGCCCTACCAAAAGTGAAATCACGGTTATCAGATTTGGGCTAAGGCCCAGGCGAATAGCAAATCGGGTAATTGGCTTTGAGAGTTTACGAACCACAAAAGTTGAGTAGAAGCCGTCGTCGACGCGGTTAGCTTGAAGTTGTGCGATGCGTTCATCGCTGACCGTGGCCACCGCCAGTTCAGCAACAGCCAGATCTGCTGGGCTCCGAAACCACGGCACATTCACCAATTCGACGGCTCTGCAGCTAACTCCACTTCGTACTATGGCAACAGCGACAAGTTGCACAGGATCAATTTCTAAGTCGGACTTTGAGCCCAGTGCACCAGTGGATACAGCCACGGCCATCGACTCAATCGCGTTGGCCGCCACCTCGGCATCAATGGCTGAAACTACTAGAGCTCCGACGAATTTATGGTCGGGTGC
>CAMBQX010000018.1 GCA_945870085.1 Bifidobacterium breve
AGGTATCGCAGTCGGCGGGCCCGGTTGGTGAGGGGCGTTCGGTGACAATATTGTCGAGTAGGGCGTAGACATCACTTGGTACCCAGCCCAAGCGCAATGGCACATGGGCGACGTGCATGCCCAGATCACCCATCACGCCAATCTCACCGCACGTGGCCTGTCTGCGTTTCCAGTTAATACCCTTATTGCGGTCAAGATCGGATGAATGTGAGAAGCCACTGCGAACGTCCACGAGTTCACCCAAGGCACCTGATCGGGCGATCTCAAAACAGCGTTGCGCCCCCGGATAGAAGGGCAGCTCACTTGAGACCCGAACGAAAGTAGAGGACTTAACAACCGCATCCGTAATTGCGATAGCGGCTGCCAGATCGATACCAAATGGTTTTTCGCCCAGGAAATCTTTCCCCGACGCTGCGGCTGCTAAGTAAATTTCCTCGTGGAGATTATGTGGTACCGCGATATAGAGAACGTCAATATCGCGGTCATTAACTAATTCGTGCCAGTCGGCGGTGAGTGTTGTCACGGTTGGGACCTGCTTGAACCAATTACGCGCGTCTTCGTTTAGGTCGGCAATGGCCACTACCTCCGGTTTGACCGGATGATCGACTAGATGTAGCCACCGGCCACAGACCGCTGCCAACTCGCGACCCATGAGGCCGCCGCCGATGATTCCGATCCGGACGGTTTCCATTGGTGTCACGAATTAGTGATAAGTCGCTCGGCCTGCTCCACGCCTGCTCCGTCGTGCAGCATCGCCATGATCGCACGGGTCATGCCGACTGGATCTTGATGCTGGATGATGTTGCGGCCGTAAACTACACCGGCTGCGCCAGCCTTCAGCATGGCGGCGGTTCGGGTTAGGAGCTCGCGGTCTGGGACTTTGCCCCCACCGCGCACCAGCACGGGCACTCCGGTCGCGGTCTGAATGACGTCGCGGTATGCCTCCGGATCATCGGTCGGGTCGGCTTTGATGATGTCGGCGCCTAGTTCAACGGCCTGCCGTACCACCGGCAAAATTGTATTTACGTCGCCGTTGACGGTGTAGGCGCCTGACTTCGACTCCTTCATCGCAAGCGGCTCGACCATTAGGGGCATGCCATAACGATCACAGTCGGCCCGCGCGAGCATCACATTCTGCAAACAAGCCTCACGTACTTCGGGGCGCCCGGGCAGATCGAAGAGATTAACTACCACACAGGCCGCATCAAGTTGCACCCCGCGAAGTGCGGGCTCGGGGATCATCAGGCTGTACATATAATCAGGTAGTGGGGTGCCGTATACGTTGGCGACATCGGTGCGCAGGACTAAGGCGGGGCGGTGGCGCCCCCCGAGGCGCTGGAGCAGCGGGGCCTGACCGACGGTCAACTGGATGGCATCGGGCTCGGCTGCCGCCAAGGTTTGCACGGCAGCTGCAAGATCCTCAATCCCGGTCAAGAAGCTGCGTTCGCCAAAGAATCCGTGGTCAACGGCAATGTCCAAGCAGCGTCCGGATTTTGGATTAAAGAGCCGGCGTAGCCGGAACTCATGGTTTGTCATGGTTTGAGCCTATCCTCAGGTGTATGGGAGAGGTTGCCCTGTTAGGTCCGCTAAGAGGGGAGCGCAGATGGCACCGCCGCTGCTCGTGGGTTTGGATATGGGTACCACGCGGGTCAAGGCCGTTGCGGTTGATCTAGCGGGCCAGCAGGTAGCCGAGGCCGCCCTGCCAACCCCGTGGCGCCACCATGGCGCCGAAGCCGACCTTGACCCAATTGAATTAGCGGCCACTGCCACCGCGGTGCTCACGATGCTCAGCGCCGACCCAGGTTGGCCGGCCGGTGCCAAAGTCGCCGGTATTGGTGTTACCGGCATGGCCGAGACCGGAGTACTCCTTGACGCGGCCGGTCAAGTAGTAGCACCGGCGCTAGCTTGGCATGACCCACGCGGTGAAGTTGAATTCATTGAACAACACATCTCACGTTCGGAGTTTCATCGTCACGTCGGAATGCGGCTGAACTCGAAACCTTCAGTCGCCAAGATCTTGTGGCTGCAGCGAAATATCCCGGGCGCCGAAAAAGCCGTGCGACACCTTTGTGTAGCCGAGTGGATCGTATTTCATTTTGGGGGTGAGCATGTTGGTGAATTGTCATTAACCTCACGTACCGGGCTTTTTGACATCGTAACCTGCCAGCCTTGGGAACAAACCCTGAAGTTAACAGGTGACTTATTGCCGAGTCGCTTTGTTGTGGCGGGTGAGGACTGCGGAGTCGTTAGCGGCGATTTACCCGACGCTTATCTTGCCGCGACATTAACTGTTGCCGGCATGGATCATCAGTCGGCGGCATTCGCTTCAGGGGCCGCAATTTCTGGTGCGCTTTTTAATTCTATGGGTACCGCAGAGGCGATTATGCGATTCGAGCCGGCACCTATTTCTCGCGATCAGCTTGAACTACTTGTTGATCAAGATGCTGCGGTCTTGTGGGGAGTTATTCCAGATCATGTCTGCATACTGGGTGCTACCTTGGCCGGACTGTCATTGGAGCGGGTGCATGCACTACTTGGTATCAAAGATCGCGATCAATCACGGGAGTTGGCGAGGGCAGCACTAAATATTGATCGATCGAAGTCTGCACTGAAATTGGATCCGGCATCGCATCGCGGGCTTCGCCTCTCAGGTATCGATGACGATGCGTCACCGGCGCTAACTTGGCGGGTCGCCGTCGAGGATCTCCTTGAGCAGAGCGCCACCATGTTGAGCTTCGTCGAAAGTGTGGTGGGCCCGCGCACCTCGGCGGTTGTTGGTGGTGGCTGGATCCATGACATGATGGTGGCTGACGTCAAAAAGAGGCAGCTTGGCGACTACCGAGTATGTGAGGTTAACGAACCAGGTGCGGTGGGTGCGGCTTTATTTGCGGGCATTGCCACCGGTGTTGTCACTCGGCCCGGGCCATTTGAGCGGCCAACATGGCCACAGGCCTGATGAGGTACACCGGTGGCTGAACGCGACACCGCACGTGCCTTGGTTTATGCCGCCGAAGATCAATGGTCGGCGGCTCTGGATCGTGGTGGGGCGATAGATTTCTTCGGGTCGAAATTAACTTTGCCTCAGCAGAGGCAATTCGAAACCATCGATGATATGCAAAGTTATTGCGATGGTGTTACGGCAAATGAACGCGTCATGCGTAGGTATCCGCGTGCAGGATCAGCTGTCGTGCGAGCCCGGGCCGGGCAGCGAAGTGCGCACTACGAGTCGGTTGGTCACACAATCGCGATCCCACTTTCAGGTACCGCCGGTGAGCCTAGTTGGGCCTGCTGTGAGGCGGTATTGCTGCACGAGCTGAACCACCACCTACTTTTTTCAGCGGCTGATCCCGCAGCCGTTGCTGTCGCAATCCATGGCTCTGCTTTTACTACCAGCATGTGCTGGTTGGTGTGCGAAGTCTTGGGATCCGAAGCTGCACTGGTGCTGCATGGTGCATTTCAAGGTGCCGGAGTAACCGTGGGCGCATATGTCGATTGAGCGCATTAGCGCGCTACTTGCTAAAGCTGAACGCACCGACAATGCGGCAGAGGCGGATGCTTATTTAATGAAGGCCCAGGCACTCGCCACCGCCGCAAGTGTTGATCTCGCTTTTGCTAGGGCGCACACCGCGAAAATTGAAATGCGCCAAAGCCCGGAAATTCGCACAGTTACCATCGGCGAAAAAGGCAAGAGAGCCAACCAACACCTGATCTCACTTTTTATTGCGGTGGCGCACTCAAATGACGCCCACGTCGATATTGCGAGTAACTCAACTTATGTAATGTCATACGGGATGCCGGGCGATCTTGATGCGATTGAGGCGCTCTTCGCTTCACTTGCAGTTCAAATGACCCAGTCGGCACAAAATTGGCTCGCCTTAGGCCTATGGCGAACGGAGACGTATGTGGCCTGGAAGAAATCCGCTGGGAGTTGGTCTCGTTCGACGAGGCCGCATACTGCTCAGACGGCACGGGTCAGTTTCTACCGCTCCTATATTGCGCGAGTAGAGGAGCGCCTGCAGGGTGCTCGTGATCAGACACGCGATCAAGTGCTCGCCGAACATGGCAAAGGTCGAGCCGGTAGAAAGGCGGGTGAATTGGTGCTGCGGGGGAAGGCCACTGAGATAAGTGACTTCCATCGCGCCAATACCTCAGCCAGAGGGGCCTGGGGCGGCTACTCAGGTGCGGTTCGCACCGATAAGGGGTCAGCCGGGGCTGCTGGCCGGCACTCTGCGTCAAATGCCCACCTAGCGTCCCAGCTTGCGCTACCGGCTAAGCGGGTGCTGGAAGGATGAAGCCCATGGGCGATAACGAACTTCCACAGTTTGCCGACATAGAGCAGGCGGCTGTGCGCCTTCGAGGGGTGGTGCGGGAGCTGCCGTTGGCCGGCGCCAGGTGGTTAGAAGATCTGGTGGGTGGTCCGGTGATGTTGGTCACCGAGAACTTGCAGCGCGCTGGGTCATTTAAGATCCGCGGCGCTTACAACCAGATTGCCCAACTCGCTGAATCCGAGCGAGCGCGTGGGGTTGTTGCCGCCAGCGCCGGTAACCACGCCCAAGGAGTAGCCGTCGCCGGTCAACTACTTGGCGTCAAAGTCACGGTCTTCATGCCAGACGGAGCCACAATTCCAAAAATTGAAGCCACCAAAGGTTACGGTGCTGATGTCTACTTCGCCGGTCCGACAATCGATACCGCACTTGAGGCGGCACGCGAATTCAGCGAACGCACCGGCGCCGTACTTATCCACCCTTTCGATCACGCTGATGTGGTTGCCGGCCAAGGCACTCTCGGGCTGGAAATTCTCGAGAAGCTGCCCGATGTGAAAACAGTTGTCGTCTGCACGGGCGGCGGTGGCCTACTCGCGGGGGTGGCGCTAGCAATCAAGTCGGTGCGGCCTGAGGTTCGGGTCATTGGAGTACAAGCGGAGAAAGGGGCTGCTTATCCAGCCTCACTCAAAGCGGGCGCACCCATTGCATTAACCACGATGAACACCATGGCAGATGGCATCGCTGTTAGTCGACCAGGTGCGGTGCCATTTGCGATCATTTCGAATCTTGTTGACGATATCGTCACAGTGTCAGAGAGTGAGATCGCTCGAGCAGTTCTGCTGCTGCTCGAGCGGGCGAAATTACTTGTTGAACCCGCAGGTGCAGCGGCAACTGCAGCTGTACTTGCGCGCCCGCAGGATTTCGAACCCCCTGTTGCCGTGGTAATTAGTGGCGGAAATGTCGACTCGCTGCTGCTCATGCGCATCATCAGGTTTGGCATGGCGGCTGCGGGTCGCTTCTTGACGGTTCGAGTGAGGGTACTTGATAAACCAGGTTCACTAGCGCAATTACTGGAGGCCGTGCGCAAGTCGAATTCCAATGTAGTCGAGATTGAGCATAATCGATTTGACCCCGGGTTGTCAGTTGACGAAGTCGACATCGTGGTTCAAGTTGAGACCCGGGGCCCTGAACACCGCGACGAGTTACTTCGCCAATTGGCCGAAGCCGGTTATGAAATTCTCGACCGGTAGGCTCAGAAATATGTCAGACAAACCAGCGGTTTATGCCGAGGGCATCACTCGCACCTTCGGTGATGTTAAAGCCCTTGACGGCATGGATCTTGTCGTGCAAAGGGGTCAGGTAGTTGGCCTTTTGGGCCCCAATGGCGCGGGCAAAACCACCATGGTGCGCATTTTGAGCACTCTGTTGAGACCAACAGGTGGCCACGCTGAAGTCGCTGGCTTTGATGTTGTTAAGGAAGCTAATCAGGTTCGGCGGATGATCGGTCTGACGGGCCAGTTCGCGGCGGTTGATGAGTACTTAACCGGACGCGAAAACTTGCGAATGTTCGGTGACCTTTTCCATCTAACTCCGGCCTATGTCAAAGCTCGATCCGAGGAGTTGCTTACCTCATTTGATCTTGATGACGCTGCGGATCGACCAGTGCGTACCTACTCAGGTGGCATGCGCCGGCGACTTGACCTCGCGGCTAGTTTGATCGCCCGGCCGGAGATCTTGTTCCTGGATGAGCCGACAACGGGGCTAGATCCGCGCTCTCGACTCGGCATGTGGCAGGTAATCAACGATTTGGTGGCCGATGGCACCACCGTGCTGTTGACAACTCAGTACCTGGAAGAAGCCGATCAATTAGCGCAAAACATTGTGGTAATTGACCACGGACACGTGATCGCGCACGGCACCGCTGAGCAACTCAAAGATCAAATAGGCGGTGACCGCATTGAGGTAACCGTCCATGACGATGCCACTGCCGAGCGCGCCGCACGCGCTATGGAGTCGGTTATCTCAGGTCACCCGTTAATTGAGGGCAATAAGATTTCAGCACCGGTAAGTGGCGGTTCAATGGTTTTAGTTGGGGCGATTAGAGCACTCGACCTTGCGAAAATTGAAATTACCGACATCATGTTGCGCCGACCAACCCTTGACGACGTCTTCATGTCATTGACCGGCCATCTGGCCGAGGATGAAACCCAACGCCCTGAACCAACTCGTCGAAGAGGAGTGCGTAGGCGATGAGTGCAATTACGGTAGGTCGCCCGGTCGCATTGCGGCGACCGATTTACGGTTGGGCATTGCACGACGGGTTCGTAGTAGCGCGCCGTAACCTCATTCAGACCCTTCGAGTGCCTGAGTTGCTCTTCTTTTCACTGGTGCAGCCCGTTATCTTCGTGCTGCTCTTCGCGTATGTCTTTGGGGGTGCAATTCCCATCCCCGGTGACGGCGCGAGCCCGGCTGATGCGGCAAATGCATACCGCCAATACTTGATGCCGGGTATTTTCGGCCAGACGGTTGCTTTCGCGGCTGCAGCGAGCACGGTGGGCCTTGCCGAAGACATGAGCCGGGGCATCATTGATCGCTTTCGCGCCTTGCCGATGTCGCCATCAGCGGTGCTTTTAGGGCGTACGTTCGCAGACGCAGTCCGGCAAATTCTGGTGCTAGCGGTATTAAGCATCACCGGGTTACTCGTTGGCTGGCGGATAAATAATGGCTTATTCAGCGCACTCCTGGCCTACGCCCTGTTGCTGTTTTTTGCCTACACCGTTGCGTGGGTTGGTGCTTGGATCGGGTTGAGTGTGCCTAACCCCGAGACAGCAAATACCGCAGGATTGGCGTGGTTGTTTCCGTTGACCTTCCTGTCTAATGCGTTTGTGCCGATTTCCTCAATGCCAGATTGGCTTCAGCCAATAGCCGCCTATAACCCGATATCTACATTGGTGCTGGCCACGCGTGAACTATTCGGTAACCCGACGGGTATCCAACCGCACTACTGGTCACTTGACCATGCGGTGCTGTACACCCTGATTTCCTGCGCGGTCCTAATCGGAATCTTCGCACCCTTGGCGGTACGCAAGTACCGCAACGCGACTTCGCGCTAGCGGATATACGGCTCGACTTTTACGATGTCAACCGACATCTCCTTGCCATTGGCCAGCTGATAAACGGCACTTTCGCCAACGCGCTTGTGAATTACCGCTGAACCCAGTGGTGAGGTGGGGGAGTAAACCTCGATTGAGGCGTGCGCTGCTTCTTCGCGTGAGCCCAACAAAAAAGTTTCGACTTCGCCGTCGGATGGGAATCGCACGGTTACGACTTTGCCCTGAGCTACTTCGTCAGCTTCGGCATCGGGCACACCGATCTGTGAGCTCTCCAAGAGTTGACGCAGTTGACGAATCCGGGCCTCACTCTTGCCCTGTTCCTCTTTTGCGGCGTGGTAGCCGCCGTTCTCCTTTAAGTCACCTTCTTCACGAGCGAGTTCAATGCGCTTGGTGATCTCGGTGCGGCCCGGGCCTTCGCGCTCGGCAAGTTCACCTTGTAGTCGGTCATATGCCTCTTGGGTCAGCCAAGTTACTTCGCTCATGAAAGACGAGGGTAACGGTGAATTCATAAAAGGGGAACTGCGAGCGTGAATCGTTATCGATTATGGGGACCAGGGCTGGTTTGGCGGTACGACACCGGGCGGGAATTGGGGTTGGATCACATTCGCGGTGGGCCCGACACTGCATCCCAAGAGTTCGAGGACATAGGCGGGCGCCAAGGTGCGAAGCTCATAATCAACGCGCACAGTTGCTGCTCCGGGCTCAAGGGTGATGGCGGCGTAGCCGACATCGGCTCTGGATTTGTCTTGTGCGCGCACAACGCAAGTGACGGTGTCTGCCGCCTGGCGTTGCACGTCGAATGTCACTGACACATGGTCGGGAGCGACGTCATCCCAGGTGATTAGGGTGGCGGTTAGCGTGTCGCGATTTAGTCCGAGTGAGACAAAAATGAGGGCGGCCACAAAACCCACTATCAAAAGAGTTGCCCCGATAATGGTGCCTATTGGTCGTCGATCTAGCCCATATCGGGCGATCATCTGCGGGGAGAGTTGGTCCCGGCGAAATGGCGAAGGCATGAATGCCACACTAATGCTTGTGTACCCAGACCTGCGCCTCATGGCGGTCCATGCCCACCCCGATGATGAATCGAGCAAGGGTGCCGCCGCTACTGCTAAATATGCGGCCGAGGGAGTTGAAGTCTTGGTGGTGACCTGCACCGGCGGTGAGCGTGGCGACGTACTAAATGCGCAGGCGGCCGCCGAGGTTGCCGAACTTGGCCTGGAGGAAGTACGCCGCCGGGAGATGGCGCGGGCCGCTGAGATTTTGGGGGTGCGTCAAGTTTGGCTGGGTTTCCCAGATTCTGGCTTCCCGGAGGGCGACCCGCTGCCTCCGCTGCCAGCGGGTTGCTTCGCGGCCTTGCCGCTCGAACTCGTCGCCTCGCCGTTGGTCGCACTGATACGTGAATTTCAGCCACAGGTTGTCACCACCTATGACGAAAATGGTGGTTACCCGCATCCAGACCATATCCGCACCCATGAAGTGACCATGGCCGCGGTTGATGCAGCCGCTGACCCCGCGATGTACCTAGGTGTTGGCGGTGCGCCGTGGCAGGTTTCCAAGGTCTACTACAACCAACAGTTCAGTAAGCAGCGGGTGCTGGCGCTGCACTTGGCAATGACGGATGCTGACTTGGAATCCCCTTATGACGATTGGCTCAAAGACTGGAAGGATCGTCCGGAGGATGCGGATCGACTAACAACTCGTGTTGATGCGGCCGCGTGGTTTGAGGTCCGCGACCAGGCACTGTTGGCGCATCGGACCCAGATCGACCCCGAAGGGCGGTGGTTCGCGGTTCCGATGGAACTACAAAAATCAGTTTGGCCGACCGAAGATTTTCAACTGGCGAGATCAACCATTGCCGTTGAACTACCGGAAAATGATTTATTCGCAGGACTAAGGGGCAGGTAATGGAACCAGATCCGAATAGCGAACTAAGTAAGCTCATCGACGGCGCGGGGCCCATTGCCGGGCTTTTTGTCCTGGCCTTGGGAGTTGCCTTGGTGCTGCTTTGGTTTTCACTTAATCGTCAAATGAAGCGGATTAACCCTGACCTGCCGATGGGACGAGGCAATAGCGAAGACATTGACGATGAAGGACAAGCCGCGGATCTCGAACTGAACAATGAGGCGCTTGAGCGCGGAGCAGATGAGCAAGCACCCAACTCCTAGCGCGCTGCTCCGCACGGCGCTCACGCCGCGCTGGATTGGTTTCGCGTTGCTAGCGACCATCTTCATGATCGGCTGCGTGGGATTAGGGCGTTGGCAGTGGGATAGAACCCAAGACATCATTCAAGCCGAACAGGCATCGAGGTCGGCACCACGCGCCATTGAAGAAGTCGCGGTGCCCGGTGGCAACTTGGCGAATGAATTAATTGGCCAACCGGTTTTCGCTAAGGGAAGTTATGAGGCCGCTGGCCAGGTGCTGGTTTTAAATCGCTCATTTGCTGATCAACCCGGAGTCTGGGTTGTGACCCCACTTCGACTATTTGACGGGTCACTTATCGCGGTACTGCGCGGTTGGCTCCCTGACCCCACAGCACCGGGTGTAGTGCCGCCGGCGGTCGCAGTGGTGGTAACCGGTGTGGTGCAACCAGACGAGGGCTTCTATGCCGATGCTAAGCCGGACTCTGGCACCTTAGTCGCTATTTCGAGCGTCGAACTGCGCAAACTTTGGGGCCCGGAGACCAGGCCCGGGTATATCACTTTGGCCACCCAGCAACCCACGTTCACGCCGGGTCCGACACCGGTACCGCCAACCGTGGTTACCGGCAATGTCGCATTCCCGATCCAGAATCTCTTCTACGCCATTCAATGGTTAATCTTCGCGGCCTTCGCCAGTTTCGTATATGGACGCTGGCTGTGGCGCGATGCGCAAGAAATGAGTGCTAAGGATGGCGATTTTTCGACTACGGTTACGTCGTCATGATTTATGTAATTGGTGAGGCGTTAATCGACATTATCGTCGACGCTGAGGGCAAGGTCCTGGCAACAGTTGTGGGTGGGGCACCATTGAATACGGCCCGCACGATCTCACGTCTTGATGTTGCAGCAACTTTCCTGGGCGGGATCTCGACCGATACCTTCGGTAATCGCATCATGCGACTGCTTGCCGAAGACGGAGTGCGCTACGCACTTGGTAGTCAGGTGCCTGAGCCAACCACGCTGGCGATTGCCGAGCTTGATAAAAACGGTGCAGCAACATATCGATTCGTCATGGATAAGACTTCGGCCACCGCCGTTACCCCTGATGCTGCGCTGGCGGCGATTGGGTCAGATTGCCGAGCCTTACACGCTGGCACACTCGGCTTGGTTTTGCAGCCACTTGCCGATGCCACTCGCGCTGTTGTCGAGTCCTCACCTGCCGATCGAATCGTGATGATTGATCCGAATTGCCGGCCGAGTGTTATGGAGTCTTCTGACACCTTCAGGCGCACCCTTGATTCAGTCCTTGCCCGCGCAGATATCGTAAAAGTAAGTGGCGATGATCTCGCTTTCATGATCCCGGCCTTAGATGCGCAGACCGCGGCCGAGGAGTTGCAGCGCGAAAGTGGAGCGCTGGTCCTCTTTACCGACGGTGCCAATTCAGTCCAGCTAATCACGGCGGCCGAGACAGTTACCCTTGAGGTACCGAAGGTTAAGGTGGTTGACACCGTTGGTGCCGGCGACTCCTTCAGCGGAGGATTCTTGGCGCAATGGTTGGGTCGGGGGCTACGCCGCAACGACCTTACGGACCTAGCCGCCGTGGTCGAGGCGGCAACTTTTGGGATTAAAGTGGCGGGTATCACCTGTCAACGCGCCGGTGCGGATCCACCACGCGCGAGTGAACTGTAAGCAGGTTAGCCTGACACCATGGGAAAAATCGGTGGTGCCGCACTTCGTTACCGCATCATGGCCTGGGTTACCGGGGTAGTTCTTGGCTGCCTAACCATTTGGCTCATTGTGGGCTATGGGTTCATGGATTACGCAAACACCGATGTCAAGCCGGATCTGTACCGGCTGCTGTGGACAGCCCACGGGTGGCTGTACTTCATTTATCTAATTGTTGGTGTCGACCTAGCGTTTCGGATGCGTTACAGCATTTGGCGCACCCTCGGCATATTAATTGCCGGCACCGTGCCCTTCATGTCTTTCGTGTCAGAATATTTCGTTCACAAGGACGTTGTCGCAAGGGTAGCGGTGCTGCAGGGCGACCCTTCTTAGTTAGCGTGAGTGCGCACGTTTTGGTCGTGAAATCGGGTGAAAATGACGATTTCACGACCAAAACGCGCGCACCCATCGGCAACCTGTTGCTAGGTAAGTGACCAGTTGATCGGGTCGACGCCGAGCTCATAAAGAAACTCGTTCGCCTGGCTAAATGGTTTAGAACCGAAGAATCCTCGGTCGGCCGACATCGGGCTCGGATGCGCGCTCGCGATGATCGGCACATCGGGTAATGCAGGCGCGAGCGACTGGGCATCCTTGCCCCATAAAATTGCGACAAGGGGCTGATCATCGCGATCAACGAGAGCTTTGATCGCGGCGTCGGTCACTTGCTCCCAGCCGATGCCCCGGTGGCTGCCAGATTCACCGGCTTGCACGGTGAGCACTCGGTTAAGTAGCAGCACTCCCTGCGTCGTCCACGCTGACAGGTCGCCATGAGGCGGGGTTGCGACGCCCAGATCGCTGGCCAACTCCTTGAAAATATTCTGCAGACTACGCGGTAGTGGCCGAACACCCGGTGCAACCGCAAATGAGAGCCCGATCGGGTGCCCCGGGGTGGGGTAAGGATCTTGGCCAACTATCAGCACTCGCACATCGGGCAGTGGTTGTGTGAATGCCCGCAAAATTTGGTCACCGGCCGGTAGCCACGGGCGCCCACCCGAAGTCTCGGCTCGCAGAAATTCACCAATAGCGGTGATGGTGTCCGCTTCGCCGGAAAGTGCATCAACCCACGTGGGATGCACCAACTCACTTAGCGGCTTTGTCACGCCGGCAATCTAGCGCGACCCAGTTGGATCAAGATGGGTTGGGTAAACGTCCAGGTCAACGGCTTTGACGCTTACCCAGACTCGGGTACCAGGTGCCAGGCCAAGTTCGGCGACGGCGCCGGGGGTGACAGCGGCGACAACATCTGGGGGACCATCAATTTGCACTCGCACCCGATCATGTGAGGCTTCCAGAGCCATGACTGTGCCGGGCCAGACATTGCGCGGACTACCCTCGGGCTGCACGCGGTGCACCGAAACCGATTCGGGGCGAATTACCGCAAGCACCGGACCAGATGTATCAACATCGGCCGTGTGCAATACACCCCCATCGTCAAGGGTTAACTCACCGCGCAGGGTATTGCCGCGCAGCAATGTGACCCCAATCAGTGCGGCTGCATAAGGGGTAGCAGGGCGCCGGGCTATCTCAGCAGGAGTGGCATCTTGCACGATCGTTCCGCTTTCCAACACTATGACTCGATCGGCCAGCAGCATCGCATCAAGTGGGTCATGGGTTACGAAGACAGTGCATCCAGCAAAGGTTGAAAGCTGCTGAGCAAGTTCGATGCGGATCTTGGATCTAGTTTGAATGTCGAGGGCGGCAAGTGGTTCATCGAGTAGCAGCACATCAGGTTTAGTTGCCAAAGCCCGTGCCAGCGCAACACGTTGCGCTTGACCACCTGAGAGTGAGGCCGGCCTCCGTTCGGCGAGATCATCGATTCCGAGTTGAGTCAGAATTTCTCGGGCAAGTTGATCGGCGGCCTTGCGGCCACTCCCGCGTGATCTGGGGCCGAATGCGACATTTGCCAAGACGGTCAGGTGGGGAAATATTGCGTAGTCCTGAAAGACAAATCCAACCGATCTGGCCGGCGGCGGTAGAAAGATTTTTTTAGCATCGTCAACGGTGACAGCATTAATAGTGATAGAGCCAGTATTAACCGCGCTTAAGCCGGCAATGGTTCTCAGTAACGTGGATTTGCCGGCACCATTTGGGCCGAGTATTGCAATCACGCTGCCGGGTTCGAACTGTGCTTTGAACTTTAGGGTGAACTCACCTCGATGTGAAGTGAAGTTGGCGGTAACGCTCATGAGGAGCCCGGCCTAAGGTAGCGGCCGCGAAGTGCCACCAACACCACTATGCAAACCGTTAGCATCACCAGGCTCAACGCAATGGCGGTTGACCTATCAGTCTCAAGGGCTTGATAGACAGCCAGTGGCATCGATTGGGTGACTCCAGGGAAGTTGCCGGCGAAGGTGATGGTGGCACCGAATTCGCCCAAAGCGCGGGCCCAGCAAAGTACAGCTCCGGCCAGTAGCGAGGGCCCCACGAGGGGCAAGGTGATCCGCCGAAAGGTTGTCCACTGTGAGGCACCAAGTGTCGAAGCCGCATCCTCGAATCGACCATCGAGAGAGCGAAATGCGCCCTCCATGGTGATGATCAAGAACGGCATCGCAACAAATGTCGCGGCAATAACGACTCCGGCCGTGCTGAATGGCAATTGGATACCCAGGCCGGAGTAGAGCCATTGGCCCACCAGCCCGCGCCGACCGAAGGCGGTCAGCAAGATCACTCCGGATACCACCGGTGGCAATAGCAGTGGCACGATCACCAATGCGCGTAGCACCCGGGTACCGGGAAGTATTTCCCGCGCGAGCAGCCAGGCCAGCGGGGTGCCTATCACGATGGCGATTGCGGTGGCCGCAATCGAGGTGATCAACGAGATGCGCAATGCTTCAAGGGCGACCTGGGAGGTGAGGATGGCCCCGAATGAGCCCCACGGTGCTTCGGCAAGTAGCCCGACCAACGGTATAACGAGGAAAGCAATCGCTACTAGGCCCGGAATCAAGAGAAATAGCGGCCGCTGTGAAGTTGGTTGGCTCCTGTTCACGGCCTCATGAACCCATAAGCTTGAAGTATCCACTGGGCGCTAAATGAGTAGCGCAGGTAATCGGCGAAAGCTTTTGCCGCCGTGGGATTTGCTGAAGCCTTGACTGCCGCGACCGGGTAACTGGTAACCACATTGAGTGCTGAGGGGATAGCGGCTGAGGTGACCTTGGATCCGGCCCACTGAATGTCGGTGACGTAAACGATGCCGGCATCGACCTCATCAGCAATTACTTTGCTGAGAACCATTCGCACATCAAGCTCGCGGGTGACCGGAGTGACGGTGATATTGGCATTCTTGAAAAGATCGCGGGCCGCGGCCCCGCATGGCACCGGTACGTCGCATATTGCGACAAGAACCCCTGGTCGAGCGAGATCGGCGAGTGCCGTGACATTAGCTGGATTGCCAGCCGGCATGGCGATTGCCATGGTGTTCTTGGCGAACTTGAGTGGATTAATCACGGTACCGGCGGAAACCGCGTTGGCCATGGTGAGCTCTGATGCCGTTGCGAGGATATCGACGGGAGCACCGGCATTTAGTTGCGCAACGAGAGCCGAGCTACCACCGAAGTTGAACTTGACCGTGACTTTGGGAAACCGCTTTGTGAAAGCGGCTGCTATTACCGGAAGCACATCGATTAATGAGTCAGCGGCGGATATGGTGATGGTGCCGCTAGGGGCTACGAAAGCCGCCGGACTTGCGGTGTTGTCAGCAGTTTTCGAAATGGCGGCATAGACGGGCGGGGCACCGCCGAGTGCAATCAGCGTGCCGGCAACAGCCACACTTAAATAGCCCGCGATCTTCATGATGATTCGTCCAGCTCGACAACGACATTGGTGGCTTTGATACTCGCGGCGGCGCGCACCCCTGGCTCAAGCCCAAGCTCATCGGCGGCCTCGCGGCTCATTAGTGAAACCACCCGGTGCGGGCCGGCCTGTATCTCGACCAAGGCCATCACGCCATCGCGCTCAACGCGCGTGACGATGCCGGCGAAACGATTGCGTGCTGAAGTCGGTACTGGGGCGAGTGGACGCGGGGCCGCCTGCGCCATCAGGGCGGCTACCGCGGCGCCGTCGACGGTCATCGGCCCGTTACCGCCAGCGGTGGCCTCGAGCCGGCCGGTGTCGATCCAGCGGCGAACAGTGTCGTCGCTGACGGCGAGCAGCTCAGCGGCTTCGGAAATCCGTAATTGCGTCACAAAAAGGGAATATATCCCATATTGGCGGGTAATAACAGAAAAATACTACGAAAAAGCGGGGCGGGTGGTTGCCCACCCGCCCCGCTTTACTACTTCAGCGCTACTTTGCGTTCGGACGCTTCAAGGCATCCGGTTCGTACTGGCCGTCGTTATTAACTCCGGCCGTTGCATACTCGATCGCCTTGGCCTTCTTCAGGGCCGAGGCGGTCTTGGCGTTTACCATCGCATTGAGTGTGGTGATGGCGTTGGTTATTTGAGCGCCTCCAGCAATCCCAAAGAACGTGCAATGACCAACACCGGAGGTGTTTGCCGCTGCAGAGGCGGCCGCATCAGGTGATTTACCGCCTGCTGCGAACTTGGTGTAGCCATCAGGTGATGGAACAGTGTAGTACTGCGCGATCTTCAGCAACTTGCTCTTCGCGCCGCTCTTGGCGAGCTTGGCGTAGAACTCACTAGTGTTGCCGGCGGCCACGATCGAGTCGTAGGTCGGCGAGATCAACAGTGTGGGCACGGAGTAGACACCCTTTGCTGCTGGTAATGCGCGCACGGCCGCGACCGCTGCCGCATTTGCGCCAAAGCGTGCGGTTGCATCACCCTTTGATGCATCCAGCTTTGCGAGCATGGCATTTAGTAGGTTCGGCATCACCGTTGACGCATTCAATGTGTCGCCGAACTCCCCGCGCTGCTCGGAAGAAAGCAGGTTGGTGTACGACACGTTGATGTTGTCATTGATGTTGGCCGTCGTAGTGGCCGGGATGCTGGCGATGGCGCGAGCGCGCTGTTCGATATCGTACCTACCGAGGATACCAAGTGCGGCAGCCCCACCCACGTTTTGCAGCATGGCAACGGCGCTATTAGCCCCGGCAGATGCTGGCTGGTAGCCACCAACCACAGCGGCCAAGGTACCCAAGGTCGCGTAGGCCGGGTTAACCGTTTGGCCGTCATAAACCGTGGACTTCGTTGGTAGCCCAGCCATCAGGCCGGCGAGCAGGTTTGCCTGAGCGACCGGGTAGCCAACAGCGGAGGTGCTGATGGTGCCGGCGCTAACTCCGTTGAGGATCGTCAATACGGTGCCAAGGTCAGAAAGCGCCTGGGTGTAACTCTGGTAGTTCGCGACCCGAAGGGTCGGAGCGATCAGGGTCTTCCAGGTGTACATGACGGTCATAGCGCCCGAGAAGGCCTGCTCTGGACCGGCAAGGGGTGCGCACGTCGGGAGTGACCCGGCGATCTTGCCCGGATTGCGCTCGGCAATTGTTTGGGCGATGAGCCCACCGAGGGATTCACCCCACACCATTGTCTTCTTAACGCCCTTGATCGCACCGGCGTTGATGTACTTCAGCAGGTTCTCACCTGATTCGACACCTTCAGCTGTTGCCCAACCTTGCTTGGCGTAGCCGGTGCCCGCTAGTGCATAGCCCTGGGCGAGTAGCGCAGG
>CAMBQX010000019.1 GCA_945870085.1 Bifidobacterium breve
CATGTGCGACCTTCATGACCGAAGTATCGAGAGTGGTAACTCCACGCACATTGTCGTTAGCTGACGCGTGCTTACGCATCACGCGCTTGTGCCCGCTCTCGTTACGCGCATAGCCCTCGTACGGCCCCACGATGCCCGCAAGTTCGGCACTGCGCTTATAGGCGGTTCCGGTCATGACCGAAGTGATTGCCGCCGCCAGCGCACGACCGCCGTCTGAGTCATATGGCAATCCCGTAGCCATCAATAGTGCACCGAGGTTCGCGTAGCCGATACCCAGTTGACGGTACTTCCGTGTGGTTTCGGCGATCGGCTCCGTTGGAAAGTCTGCGAATGAAATCGAGATATCCATGGCGGTAATGACTATTTCAACAGCCTTTACAAAACGCTCGGCGTCAAAGGTGTCGTCGTCCTTTAGGAAAGTCAGCAAGTTGAGGCTGGCTAGATTGCAGGATGAGTTGTCCAGGCTCATGTACTCCGAGCATGGATTTGACGCATTGATGCGCCCCGTTTCGGGGTTGGTATGCCAGTCGTTGATGGTGTCGTCGTACTGGATACCCGGATCAGCGCATGCCCAAGCCGCCTCGGTCATCGTGCGAAATAGCGTCCTCGCATCAACTGTCTCTACCACATGGCCATCTGTACGAGCGGTCAAACCAAACGGTTCGCCATTTTCGACCGCTTGCATAAACGTGTCCGAAACGCGTACCGAGTTGTTCGCATTTTGATACTGCACACTGGAAATATCTTTGCCGCCAAGATCCATGTCATAGCCGGCATCGCGCAGGACACGGATTTTGTCCTCTTCACGAACTTTAGTCTCGATGAACTCTTCGATATCTGGGTGATCGACGTCAAGTACCACCATCTTGGCGGCTCTGCGGGTTGCGCCGCCAGATTTAATTGTGCCGGCGGATGCATCAGCGCCGCGCATGAAAGAGACCGGCCCTGAGGCGGTGCCACCCGATGACTTAAGTAGCTCCTTGCTCGATCGAATGCGCGAAAGATTTAGCCCTGCCCCTGAGCCACCCTTGAAGATCATGCCTTCTTCGCGGTACCAGTTGAGGATTGACTCCATGCGATCATCAACGCTCAGGATGAAGCAGGCGCTCACCTGCTGCGGTGACACGGTTCCAACGTTAAACCAGACCGGGGAGTTGAAGCTGAAAACCTGGTTGACCAGCATGTGCGTCAACTCATGTTCGAAGATTTCCGCATCCTTATCGGTGCGAAAATAACCGTGCTCTTTGCCGGCCTTGGTGTAGGTAAGCACCACCCTGTCGATTAGTTGCTTAAGGCTCCACTCGCGCTGCTCGGAACCTACCGCGCCGCGGAAGTACTTGGTGGTGACAATGGTTGATGCGTTAACACTCCATGAAGCTGGGAACTCAACCCCGCGCTGCTCGAAGACCACCTCACCGGTCTTCCAGTTGTTCTGCACCACATCACGGCGCTCCCAAGTTATTTCGTCATATGGGTGCACGCCTTCGGTGGTGTAGACGCGCTCCATCACCAGCCCGGGCTTATTTATGGTGTTGTGAATGAAACCGGCTGGCTTGCTGGTCGTAATAGTCATCATGGTGCCTTTCGTATCGAACGGTTATCGGGACTGGGAAGACTTGGCGGTGGATTTATTGCTGGATGGTTCTTGACCTAGTGGTTCACCTTCGGCGCGAAGTAAGGCAATTTCGGCTTCAAAATCTTCAAGGTTGTCAAATGAGCGGTACACCGAAGCGAAGCGCAGATAGGCCACCTCATCGAGCTCACGCAATGGTCCAAGAATTGCCAAGCCAACTTCCATAGCGGGGATCTCCGCGATGCCGGCGGCGCGTACTGCGTCTTCAACGCGCTGCGCCAACCTGCCGAGATCGTCCTCGCTAACCGGGCGGCCTTGGCAGGCCTTGCGAACCCCGCCGATGACTTTGGCTCGGCTAAAGGGCTCTTGGACACCTGAGCGCTTGGCTACCAGCAACACGGTGTTCTCGGCGGTGGTAAAACGCCGCCCGCACGCGGAGCACTCGCGGCGGCGGCGAATTGCAGCCCCATCGTCGGTGGTGCGGGAGTCCACCACCCGCGAGTCATCCTCTTTGCAGAATGGACAACGCATTTTTTGTACCTCCCTTCCCTTGTTTCACTTCAGTAACATCTGGCCTGACACTCCACCCATCCGCGGGACCGATATTGGGGACGTCCTGTGGATACCCTGTGGAGCTGTAACCACAACCTGTGGAGGAATCACCAGGCTGTAACTACTACATCTTGGGGTCCTGAAGGTATCGGGGATTTGGCCGAAACGCAAGGTGCTCGCCTCGGCGAGTCTCGTCCCCCATTTTGCAATACCTTTGGCTAATCATCAGGGCCAAAGGAACGCCCTCACTTCGCTACTTCGCCACCAGGTGGCCAATTTGCCGCAAGATCAGTGATTTTCCCCATAGCCACCGCCGGGTCCATCCCCTGCCCGACCGCATATCCGAGAAGGTAAGTGGTTAGTGGTGCGGCAGGCCGTTCAACTTGATGGGCAGCGATACGTGCTAGGTCAAGAAGGGTGGCAACATCAACCGGCGTGGCGATACCTAACTCCCGGCTCGCCGCATCAACCCAGTCTTGGGTACTACTCATCAGCCAATCCCTTCTTCCTTGGCCATTAGTTCCTGGGCCATTAAGCGGGCTCTTTCCAAATCTACCGGGGTGTCAACATCAATAAGTAACGCTAAGAGGTCATCTGGTACTTGAACCCGTTGGAGATCAACACCAGACATGACTTTATGAAGCGGTGCCCCGACGATTGGCCCGAACCCAGCCACCGCCCCTAGAAGTGCGGCAGTTCGGTACACACCACATAACCACTGCTCTTTGCCTGCGGCGTCAACCGGCACAAACCCATCAGCTCTCGCCACCGAGGTCATGGTTGCCAGATATTCAATAATTCGTGCCGCGAACGGCATATCAACCGCGACCACCGCCACCCAGGTTGTGGCGACAGCGTCAAGGCCCGCGGCCATAGCCGCCGCCGGGCCGCCTTGGATTTCCCGGCCAATAATCGTTGACCGGCCAGGCAATGCGCCAGTTAACCGATCGAGCATCGTGACCCCGTTGATTGCCGCCGCCGCCTTGTCGCTCCCGAATCGACTGCTGCGGCCACCGGTCAAGATGAGGTAGGAAAGATCAGCAGATTTGGCAGCCGTCATGGCAAATTACTAATCCGCTCGGGCTCCGAATAGATGTTGAAAGTGGTTCCACGGACAAAGCAGGCCAAAGAGAGGTGAGCGGTGCGCGCTAGCTCAATTGCCATCGAGGTGGGGGCTGAAACTGTGGACAAAATCGGTATCCCCGCGGTCGCGGCCTTCTGCACTAACTCGAATGAGGCTCGGCTACTCACCTGCAGTACCAACCCACGGCCGGGTAATTGACCTTCACGAAGTGCCCAGCCAATAACTTTGTCGACTGCGTTGTGACGACCAACATCCTCCCGCACGATCAACCGCTCACCGGTACCCGCCACAAATAGGCCAGCCGCGTGTAGCCCACCGGTGCGCCCAAAGCCGCGCTGGGACGCGCGGAGTTGGTCGGGGAAACTCATCAGCACGTCCGCTTTGACTTGTGTTGTCACCTCATCAAGTGGCCAAGTACACCTACTCAGGACATCAAGGTTGGTATCGGAGCCACAAACCCCACAACTACTGCTCGCCGCATACGAACGGGCCAGTGGTGGCTGGACGCCATCGCGCAGCGTGATGTCAACTGAGGTAGCGCGCTCCAGGCCCTCGCCACTACTACATTCTTGGGCGCTAAAGACCTCATCGGCGGCGCTGACCGCACCCTCACTCACTAACCACCCTAAAGCCAGATCTATGTCGTCACCTGGTGTGCGCATGGTGCGCCACGGTGGACAACCAGCTATTCGAATTTCGAGCGGTTCTTCAACCGCAACCTCATCGGCCACTTGGCTGCGCACACCAGCGGTTACGCGTTCAACCCGATACCGGCCTACTGCAGACATTGGGAACTCCATTGGGGAAACAAGCGCGTGAGGTACGCACCAAGATGGTAGCGCCGGGCCTTGCTCCTTGGGACGGTTAGCGAACTTGTGGCACGAGTAGAGCCTGCCCGGGGGTAACCACTGCATCGGCCAATCCATTTAGATCACGGATTCGGCTCACCATCTCGCGCGGATCAGTGTTAGGCGCCACCTGTTGAGCAATCGACCACAAGGACTCGCCAGCCTGAACAACCACCACGGCGGCGGCTGGGGCAGATTGACCCGCCATGTCAGAGTTGACCGTGGCCTGAGCGGTGAAGCGACCTGATGCCACGACCACGGTAAATAGCGCCAAAATTGTCGCCACCAGAAGTAAGACCCGGCCTCTGGTGGTCAGGCGGAGCTTGGAACTAGAGGTGCTAACGGCCGTGCGGGAGCGTTGCGTTTGCGCGGGGAAGTGCGCTGCCATTGCCATAGTGTCTTCCTTTCGGTACTGGCCCAGATCGGCCAATTGGTTAGTCGGAACCTGACTCGAACATCAGTTCGATCGAACACATGTACGATTTCTACCACGAACCGCGCGACACGTCCAGTCGACATTCGAACATATGTTTGAATTTTTTGGAAATATTCGGTAGGTTCGTGCCTACCTTGAACCTGGGGTCTGACATTCGAGCGATTTCCCTTGATTTCGCTCGATTTGCCGGAAACCAGCGTCCCGCTGAGCGAATGGAGCCCCCATGGCTACTCGAGTAACCGAACTGCCCGATGGTCCCCCCGATGAAACCGGCCTGACCCCGAGGCAGCGGGCGATTCTTGATGTGATCCGCGAGACCGTCGAACGCCAGGGATACCCGCCAAGTGTCCGCGAAATCGGCGAAGGAGTGGGCTTGACCTCTTCGAGCAGTGTGGCCCACCAATTGGGTACCTTGGAGAAACTCGGTTACCTGCGCCGCGACCCAAACCGCCCCCGGGCTTTAGTGGTCGCCGAACCAGCAAGCCCGGTCGCTGCCGCCAACCCGCCCGGCCTACGGCTGGTCGAAGCGCCGGCTGAAGACCCCAACTTGGCATACGTCCCGCTGCTCGGGCGCATCGCGGCCGGTGGGCCAATACTGGCCGAACAAGAGGTCGAGGCGGTCTTCCCGCTACCGCGTGACCTAGTTGGTGAAGGTGAGCTCTTCCTGCTCAAGGTGGTGGGCGACTCAATGATCGATGCTGCCATCTGTGATGGGGATTGGGTGGTCGTTCGCCAACAGCCCAACGCTGAAAATGGCGATATCGTCGCGGCTCTAATTAATGAAGAAGCGACCGTAAAGACCTTCAAGCGTCGCGATGGTCATGTTTGGCTGATGCCACATAACCCCGCCTATGCGCCAATCCTTGGTGACGAGGCGAGCATTATGGGTAAAGTTGTTTCAGTATTGCGACGCTTGTAGATGGCGACCTAATAACAGGCAATCGCGGAACAAATTAACTACCTAGCCCAGCGCTCCTGCCTTAAGGGAGCGACACTTGCGATGATCTCATAATCTAGATCGTTGTGAATCAAAACAACATCAGCTGCTTGCATGGCTATGACCGCAATCAAACAATCCACCTGTGAGCGGATGGTGCGTCCACTACTGCGAGCAGATCGATAAATGGCAGCGGCACTTCTGAAGTCAACACTGGGATCTATTGGCAATCCAGGAACCCCATCAAGTAGGTACTCAAGTGCACCGACCTGATGCGCTGCGGCCCCCGCAAGTAACTCCATCACGATTGGCTCTGCGGTCATCAAGGTGGCATCGGCGAGTGCGCCTTCCATGCGGTTAGCTATTTGCGGATCACTCTCGCGCAGGTAACTAACCCAAAGTGAGGTATCAACAAGAAACCGCGTCACCGATCGACCAAATCCGAACTTGAGCGCAGTTGTTCCAAATCCCCTTCCCAACCGATCCCTCGAACCACCTGCATTCGCCCTAGCAGGTCAGCGGTACCTAAAAGGCGCCTCAACGCGAATTCAACCGCGCTCTTCTTTGTGGGTAATCCAAACCGCTCCATACAGCAAGCAATTAGTTCATCATCGATTTCGATATTGGTACGGCTCATACACATATAATACACCTAATAGGTGTATTTACAACCCGGCCTGGGCTAACGGCTGCTGGGCTAACGGCTGCTGGGCTAATCGCCATCGGGCGCCTCATCACGCAGCCGCTCCAACGCCCCAACAACTTTCGCCCGATCGGTGGTGTACCAAAAGGGCGGCAAGGAGGCCCGCAGCGCCCGTCCGTACCCGGCCGTGGCAAGTCGTGAATCCAGCACCGCCACTACCCCTTTGTCTTCCATTCCGCGAATTAGGCGGCCGGCCCCCTGGGCCAGCAAGAGCCCGGCTTTCGGAACCGCGATCGAGCTAAACCCAGAGCCGCCGGCATCATCAACCGCCCGCTGCCTAGCGGCCATTAGCGGGTCATCGGGCCGGGGAAAAGGAATGCGATCAATCACCACGCAAATACATGCGTTACCAGGAACATCGACACCCTGCCAAAGCGAAACCGTGCCAAGCAGCACCGAAGCTGGGTCAGCGGCGAATTTTTGAACCAATGCCCCAACCGCATCACCTTTGCGCTGCACCAAGAGCGGCGTGGCCTTGGTATCAAGGCGCACCCGCAGGAAGTCGGCGGCGCGCTCAACACCACGCCAACTCGAAAACAGGGCAAGGGTGCGGCCTCCGGCAGCCTCAATGAGTTCTGCTAACTCATCAAGGGCCTCCATCGCCACCCCATCGCGCCCTGGAGCTGGGAGGTCAGCTGCTACATACAAAATACCCTGCGCCGCATGATCAAATGGTGAGCCAACATCCATCGTGGTGACATTTTGGTCGGCTAACCCGAGCGACGTCACGAGCGCATCGAAGCCACCACCGACGGTCAAAGTTGCACTTGTCATGACCACCGGGGTCTTACTAAAGAGAGCCTCGCGCAGTAGACCCGCAACCGATAGTGGGGCAATCTTCAACACCGCCGCTCGATTTTCTCCAGGATCTAGCCACACCACATCGCCTTTACCCGCGGTCAGCAAAGCACCCGCGGCATCGTGAACCTCTTCAAGGGCACCGCGCGCCTGCTGCCTAGCGGCTAACGCATCGGTGTCCTTATCCTTCTCGGCATTCAAAGCGGTCATGGCATTAGCGCAGGCGTCGCGAATCAGCGTCAACGAGAGCACGAGATCACGCCCAATTGGGTCAAGGCGGGTGGGACCGGCCAGAGCGGCCGCCGTGAGCCGAAGGCAATCGTCAAGACCATCGGAAGCCCGCTGTAGCAATTCGATGCTCTGCTCCTCCAACAATTTCCGACTACGGGAGATCGCCTTATCAACCATCGCGACAAAGAGCTCACCGGTGACCGCCGAAGTTGCCCGGTCTACTAACTCATGGCCCTCGTCGATAACTACGCCGGCGTGCTCCGGCAAAACAGGGATACCTTCAAGTGCATCTATCGCCAGCATCGCGTGATTTGTGACAATAATGTCGGACTCTTGAGCTATCAACCTGCGCTTGGCCGTAAAGCATTCTTGCCCGAAACTGCACTTGGTTTCACCAATGCACTCACGTCGGCCAACGGAAATGCTGCGCCATACTCTGGGGTCAATTTCGTCTGGATACTCATCGCGGTCACCGGTGCTCGTGTGTTCTGCCCAAGCGCGCACTGTTACGACTTGCTCGCCAAGGGCACTCTTTGGGGTGCTAAAAAGTGCAGCGCTTTCATCTTCAGGCACCGCACCGTGGAGTTTTTGTAAGCAGACATAGTTGTTGCGCCCTTTAAGGACCGCGAAGGTAACCGGTCGTTTTAGAACTGGGTCGAGTGCTTTGACCATTAGTGGGAGATCGTGGTCAATAAGTTGCTTTTGCAATGCCAACGTTGCCGTCGCAATGACTATCGCCTGTTCATGCTCAACCGCATAAAGTGCCGCCGGGATTAGGTACCCCATCGACTTGCCCGTGCCGGTACCGGCTTGGACAATCAGGTGACCACCACCGGCCAAGGTCTCGGCAACTGCTTCCGCCATCTGGCGCTGGCCCTCGCGCGCATCACCTCCGATGGAGGTAACCACACAGTCCAGTGCCTCACTTACCGCTGGCCCCTCACCCCCATGCCCATCAGTCATTGGCTGCCTGTTGCAACTCAGTAGCCAAGCGTTCAGGCACCCTGGCGGTGATGTGGGTACCCGCCTCAATGTGTTCTACTGTCAGCACATCGCCTTGGGAATGTGCCCTAGAGATTAGATCTCCGCGCTGATATGGGATTACCACATCGACATCGCGCAGCAACCTTGGTAAATCCTGTTCGATAGCCAGGAGAAGTTCGTTTATCCCCTCCCCCGTCTTAGCTGATACGACAAATGCATGTGGCTCGATACGAAGTAACTCCGCGACCTTCTCAGGATCTGCAATATCGGCTTTGTTGATGACTATTAACTCGCGCACATTGCCGGCATCGATCTCATTCAAGACTTCGCGGACCGCACTTATCTGCTCGTGCGGCTCATCGTCAGAGCCATCAACCATGTGAAGGATTAGATCTGCGTCCTTCACCTCCTCAAGTGTTGAACGAAAAGCTTCAATAAGTTGATGCGGTAGGTGCCTAACGAAACCAACGGTGTCGGCAATGGTGTAATCGCGGCCATTTGGTGTTCGAGTTTTGCGAACGGTTGGGTCTAGGGTCGCAAATAGGGCGTTCTCCACTAAAACACCGGCGCCGGTTATTCGATTAAGTAAACTCGATTTACCTGAATTCGTATAACCGGCGATCGCCACCGCGGGGATACCAGCTCGGTGTCGCGCCGCCCGCTGCGTGGTTCGCGCTTTCTCCATTTCCTTCAGCTCTCGGCGCAGTTTGGTCATCTGCATTCGAATTCGGCGCCGATCAGTTTCGATTTTGGTCTCACCGGGACCGCGAGTACCAACACCGCCTGTCGCCCCACCGGCTCGCCCACCAGCTTGACGTGACAGTGACTCACCCCAACCACGCAACCTTGGAAGTAAGTACTGCATCTGCGCCAAGCTCACTTGCGCTTTGCCCTCTCGGCTTCTTGCATGTTGAGCGAAGATGTCAAGGATTAGCCAGGTGCGATCAACAACCTTCACTTTCACGATGTCTTCGAGTTGTCGCAGTTGACCGGGGCTCAACTCACCATCACAGATAACCGTGTCAGCCTCGGTGGCAATTACGATCTCACGAAGTTCTTGGGCTTTACCCGAGCCTAAGTAGGTGGCTGGATCTGGCGTGTCACGTCGCTGTATGACCGCTTCCAGCACCACCGATCCGGCGGTTTCAGCAAGTAGTGCAAGTTCAGCCAAACTTCGGTCGGCCTCGCGCACGGTTCCTGAAGTCCAGACACCAGCAAGAACCACCCGCTCCAGCCGAACCTGCCGGTACTCAACCTCGGTAACATCCTGAAGTTCGGTTGATAACCCAGCGACTCGGCGAAGGGCATGTCGTTCGGCAAGATCGAGCCCGTCCATCGACGATTCATCGTCATAGGTGAAGGAGTCATCAGAGTTCATGTCGTCCTAAGGGTGCCATGTGCGCGCCCAACACCCAAATGATCGTCCACAGGCCGGCTAAGGGAGCAAGACCGAGCCGCGGGCCACTAAATCAGCCGGGCCGGTCAGGAGCAGGTGACCTTCAGTGGATTCGGTTACTTGGAGCTGGCCCCCGGGCACATCAACCAGGGTGGTCACCGGCAACACTGGCTCACCCCGGCGCCGGGCCTGCGCCCAAGCCACCGCGCAGGCTCCCGTGCCGCAACTCTGGGTTTCGCCGACCCCGCGCTCATGGACGCGCATGGACACGTGATCGGGGCCAAGGTCGACCACGAACTCAATATTTACCCCATTTGGAAAAGTATTTGCCGGCCTCACTTCAGGGGCGACCATTAACGAACCGGCGTCCGCTAGCTCGTCGACAAATACGACCGCATGTGGATTGGGTACTTCAACGGAGACCAGAGGCCAACTGCGTTCCCCAATAATCACGTACGCGGGATCCAACACCTCTGGCACAAACGGGCGGCCCATGTCGACCGTTACACTTAAGTCAGAGTTCATGATTACCGGGACTAGCCCACTTCGAGTAGCAATATTTACTTCATTATCGGTGATGAGCCCTGTCGCGTCGAGGTATCGGACGAAAACCCTGGCGCCATTGCCGCACATCTCGGCCAAGGTGCCGTCAGCATTACGGTAATCCATGAAAAATTCGGCGCCGGCCGCTTGATCGATGAATTCTGGGAGGTGCTTTGTGCGCACAACTCGCAAGACGCCGTCGGCCCCGATCCCTTTGTTCCGATCACATAGGAATAGAACCTGCGCTGCGGTTAATTCAAGGACGCCATCGATATCAGGGATAATTAAGAAATCATTGCCGGTACCGTGGCCCTTGATAAACTTCACTTCGCTTAACTGGGCCATTCACATACTCTACTTGCCAATTCGTTTGAGAGCTTCTGCATAGCCGACACGTACCTGCTCTAGCACCGCCGGCCACGTCTGCGAAGGTGCCGTGGAGGCATTGTGTGCCCTCAACGAATTGAGTAGTTCGCGGTCTCGGGCTAGCCGAATAAGGGCAGCGGCTGACCCGGCATCATCTGCTGCAATAAGTCCTTCGACCCCATCGCTGATGAATTGCGTGGTGCCCGTGCCAGCACGAGCTACCACGGGTAGCCCAGCACTCCTGGCTTCTAATGCGGCCAGGCCAAACGACTCCCGGACGGAAGGCTGAATGAAGACGTCGCTCACCGCAAATACCGATTTAATTCCATCGCTATCAAGGCGCCCGGTGAATGTCACGGCGCCATCGAGCCCGTGATCTCTTGCAAACTTCTCAGCTCGCGAGCGATCCGGGCCGTCTCCGATAACCGTGAGATTAATCCGCTCATCACTTCGTCGCGCGTGAGCGATGATTCGTAGTAAAGGAATTATCCGCTTGCGAGGCGCCAACCGCATGACCGTAACCACACGCAGTTCACTGTCATCGCGGACCGCATGCACAATTTGCCAATCACTCGGATCAATACCATTAGGTACGACCAGTACTTCACCTAGCCCAGGTACTGCAGCAGAAATTCGATCGGCGGCGGTGCGACTTACCGCTGAAACTTGCATACCCCATCGCGACAACCTGCCAATTTCGTAAGTTGCTTTAAACCCAGGCCGCGCTAGTGGGCCCCACATGCTGTGCACCGTCACGAGGGTTGGCATCTTGAGTTCATGGGTGGCACGTAGCGCCCCCCAAGCGAAAGGGGAAATCACGCCGGCATGTACGTGGACCACGTCCACCGTATTCGCGGTAAGCAGATCGGCAACATGTTCTCTGGTTCGCAGGTGGATCGGCAAATCAAATGGCACTCGCATTGCTACGCGGTGAACCCTGATGCCGTCAATTTCTTGCCCATCGAGGATTTCGGAACGCGAAGGTGATACGCGGTGGCCTGGTGTTGCAGTAATAACTCTCACTTCGTCCCCGGCAGCAACCTGTGCCATTGCCAGTGCCCGCACCTGTGACTCGATACCGCCGGTACGTGGCAGGTAGCAGTCACTGACATGCGCAATTCTCACTCTGGGACCGTACGGCACAATGAGCCCACCATGACGCCCCACCCGCCGCACGTCCTCGTCTTCGTGCACGCGCACCCAGACGATGAGGCCCTTCTTACCGCTGGAACCATGGCCCGAGCGGTGGCCGAAGGCCAGCGGGTGGTGCTCATCGTGGCAACAAATGGCGAAGCCGGCCTTACTTCGACTGCCTTAAGCGCTGGTCTTGGCCTCCGGCGACAGGCCGAGTTAGCGGCCTCCGCCGATGCCATCGGGGTTCATCGGGTGGTTACTTTGGGCTACCCAGACTCCGGGCTTCATGGGGAGCAGCCGGCTGGCTTTGCCCACCTAGACCGATTCACTATCGCAAAGGAAATTGCCGCCATCTTGGACGCCGAAGATGCCGACACGCTCATTGGCTACGACTCGGCCGGCGGCTACGGGCATCCCGATCACCTGCAGGTACATCGCGCCACCAGAGCCGCCGCGGTGCTAGCCAAGAAACCACCACAATTATTCGAGGCCACCTTGCCGCGTGAACCCATCGTCAAGGCGGTGCAGCTCGCTGCGAGATTGCACTTAACTCCAAGTGACTGGGATGCTCATGAGTTCGACTACGCCTGGACAGCAGGTGCCGAAATCACCCACCGGGTAAATGTCCGCCCTTACATGAAAGCAAAGCGACAGGCCTTACGCGCCCACGCATCACAAGCCGGCGCCGACGGAACCACGAGAACTTTGGCGGTACTTACCCGCATCCCAGGGCCGCTAGCCTCACTCTTACTAGGCACCGAGTACTACATAAGAGTTTCCGACCCCAAGGCCGCTAAGGCCCGAGGTACCGCATCGGGCGCATCGTAATCAATCCAAGTGATGCGTGAGTCACGTCGAAACCAACGTTGTTGGCGACGCGCGAATTTGCTGGTCGCATCTATAGTGGCTTGAAGTGCCTGCTCCGATGAACAATCACCGTTCAGGTAAGCCAGAACTTGGAGATAGCCCAGGGCCCGTGATGCGGTTCGCCAATTAGCCAACCCGGCGGCAGCCAGTTCACGTACTTCGTCAACAAACCCGGCGGCCCACATCAAGTGAACCCGTTCGGCTATGCGCTCATCAAGATCACTCCGTGGAATCTCAAGCCCAATACGAATCGTCGGGTAAACCGACACCGGTGGCGGCAAAGTTGCGGTGAATGGTTCGCCGGTGAGCTCGATAACCTCGAGGGCTCGAACAATACGCCTACCATTCGTCGGCAATATCGCTGCGGCAGCCACCGGGTCAACCGATGCCAATCTCGCATGCAGGTGTGCCGCGCCTTGCTCAAGTAGTTCAGCCTCAATCCCAGCCCTAACTTGAGGATCCGTACCCGGAAATTTCAGGTCATCAAGTACACCAGAGACATAAAGGCCAGACCCACCAACGACTATTGGTTGCGCACCCCGCTTGATCACTTCGTCGATTGCCGAACGCGCCACTTGCTGGAATTCAGCGACAGAAACATCATGGCTCGGAGTCCAGACATCAACAATATGATGCGGCACTCCATCTCGCTCGGTTTCGGTCGGTGTGGCCGTACCAATATTCATTCCAATGTAGATCTGCATTGAGTCGGTGCTGATGATTTCGCCGTTGCAATGCTTAGCTATTGCGACGGCCAAGGTACTTTTACCTACCGCCGTAGGCCCAACAATTGCCAGTACTTTCATGCTGTGCTCATTCTGTATTGGGCTCACGCGGGGCGCATGACAGGCAACCCCAATAACACCGAGTTATTGACCGGCTGCTCGCCCACATCGCCCGCTCTAGTTCGACGCAGCGAAATCACTCGATCAGCCACCAAATGGTGAGGCGCCGCATGCGTAATCTCCGCCGTGATGACATCACCGGGTCGCGGCACGCCCACCGCGGAGTCCAGGGCTACATGCACCAACCGGTTATCGGGTGCCCGACCAGACACTCTTTCCGTGGCCTCATCTTTTCGCCCTTCACCGTTGGCAACCAAAACGGCTACGGTCTTGCCAACCAATTTTTTATTCTCAGCCCAAGCCATGTCATTTGCTACCTCGACTAATCGAAGGTATCTGTCTTGCATGACTTTGTGCGGGATTTGCCCTGGCATTGAAGCGGCAGGAGTTCCGGGGCGCTGCGAGTACAAGAAGGTATAGGCACCGGCGAATCGCGCTTCGCGCACCACGTGAACAGTCTGTTCAAAGTCCGCCTCGGTTTCACCCGGGAAACCAACAATGATGTCAGTGGTGATAGCGGCATCCGGCATTGCCTTACGCACTTTATCGATAATTCCCAGGTAACGATCCTGGCGATATGAGCGCCGCATCGACTGCAGGACGGTATCGGATCCGGACTGCAGTGGCATATGTAATTGCGGCATTACATTGGCGGTTTCGGCCATCGCCGTGATCACGTCGTCGGTGAAATCGCGCGGATGCGGACTCATAAAGCGAACCCGCTCTAAGCCGGAAATTTCACCGCAAGCCCGCAATAGTTTTCCGAAAGCCTCTCGGTCTCCAAACTCGACCCCGTAGGCATTTACATTTTGGCCAAGTAGCGTAATTTCTAGAACTCCATCGTCAACAAGCATCTGCACTTCAGCGAGAATATCGCCGGCCCTTCGATCTTTTTCGGTACCGCGAAGCGCTGGCACAATACAAAAAGTGCAGGTGTTATTGCAACCCACGCTCACCGAAACGTATGCGGCATAAGCCGCATCACGTTTTGTCGGCAGGCTCGAGGGGAACACTTCAAGTGCTTCCTTGATTTCTATCTGTGCTTGATCTTGAATGCGCGCTCGCTCCAGCAGCATCGGAAGTGAACCGATGTTGTGGGTACCAAAAACCACGTCAACCCATGGAGCCTTGCGCAGGATCTCACCTTGGTCCTTTTGGGCCAGGCAACCACCGACCGCGATCTGCATGCCGGGGTTACTCGCTTTCACCGGAACCAGGTGGCTTAAATTTCCATATAGGCGGTTGTCAGCGTTCTCGCGAACCGCACACGTATTGAAGACGACTACGTCCGCGACTTGGCCCTCAACCGCGGGTACATACCCAGCGCTCTCAAGTAGCCCCGAAAGCCGCTCTGAGTCGTGGACATTCATCTGGCAGCCATAGGTGCGAACCTGATAGGTGCGAGGCACCACACTGCCCTCCGACCATATCCTCGGCTCTTTGCCGACCGCAGATGTACAGCATCAGTCTAGCTACCACCCTGGAACACCCAGATCTTCCGATCATTCACGCCAGTGTGCGAGAGCCCGGTTACCCCACCTCACCTCACCCCACGCAGGGGATCGAACCCTCGACGGACCCGTTGGCGGTTGATACCAGTCCAGCAATTGCCTCGGAGTTCGTCACGATTTTCATGTGGTCAACTCCCGGGATAGTGCGGATATCACATGAGGGTGACGAGGTCCAAGCCTTGGGAGCGGCATTCATCATGGTGCTGTCACCTCCGTCGCCGTCCGATGTGATCACTGATGGGCTAACCGCGCTCCAGAAGCCGGCGCACTCGGGCTCCTGACACAATCCGGTGCGCACAGCAACGGAGTCGTACGAGTAACCCACCGTCGTCGTCAGATCCACTCCGAACACGAACCTGCTAGGGATAGGCAAGGCCTTACCGTCAATGGAACCTCGACGAAACCAATCTTGATTCTCGAGTGTGTAAGCGCCAGTGGCCCGCGACATCGCCACTGCCCCCGCATCCTGCAGCAACGCCCTCGCATCGGTTGCCCGGTACTCCTTAGTTCCATTGCGATAGAGCACGGCATCGCCGTAAACACTCGGCTGAAGGTCTAGCGCCAACTCCCCCACCCAACTGGGATCAATAGGTGATTCATTCTGATCGTCAAGGCTCCAGCTCCAGCCCGGCTGAAAGGCCCAACGAAGGCAGTCACTGCATCCGGAGAATTGGCCCGCGAATCCGTAAAGCACCGCAACATTGGCCTTCACCCAAGTTGGGTCTAGTACCCGAAGTGCGTGGTAGGCCATTAGGCACCCCTGGCTGTGACAGGCCACCACCACCCTTTGGCCACCGGCCTCCGACACCGCGCGTTCCACGAGAGTCATGAAGTCCGGCACGAAGGAATTGCCCCCCGGGGCATATCGGTAGTCAAATGGCAGGCAGAACAGGTTCGCGTCGAGAGTCCAACCGGCCGCGGCTAGCTGGTTGGTCATTGCTAAATACCGTGGGCATTCGGCGGCGAAGTCGCGGCCAAGCGATACAGGTGCCACGCTCACTCCCGGTTGGTTGCTCGCTACTCCATCATCATCGATAAGTAACGACATCCAAGTCGGCACGAGCGCAGCCTCCTCCCGCGGCAACCCGTTGGTCACGGAGTAATCCAAAGCACTCTTAGCGCCTTGGGGCAATATGTCAATCGGATTCATAGAGGGCAGCAGAAAGTCGAAATCCGTAACGTCCTTGTCGCTGAGTACCTGAACGTTGAGCGCACTCATCCCAAGCCCCGGGACGAATACCACAGGTGCCAATTCGGTTTCAACAGCGGAATTCGCTGTGCTTACTTTCCCAGCGCATCCTGTAAGTCCAACCGCCGCAACTAGCAACAACCCCAGCACAATCGGCAGACCTTTGCCGATGCTAGAACTGTTAATGTCGGACTTCAACTCACTTGGGCGCAGAACAACTTTCGTGAACCCAAATACCTTCGCGATGAAGTCCACGTCTGTATCCCCAAATTAAGGTGTTGCCGGTAGAACCCGCAGATCAGACCGAAACTGGCTCGCGCGCTACCTCTCCACCGGGCAGGTCATCATCAGATGCACCGCCGGCGTAATCGCCGTCTTCAATCTCATCGGCTCCCGGCTCAATTTGCACCCGCGGCAAGATGCGATCCAGCCAATTCGGCAACCACCAGTTGGCTTT
>CAMBQX010000020.1 GCA_945870085.1 Bifidobacterium breve
TGGCTATCAAGATCAACTCTGGTGTTATTACCGATGCGGTCGGTATCTCAGCTGAGGGCATTGCAACGCAGAGTGTTTTCGGCGGCAGCACCGTGGTGCACTCCAAGGTAACCAAAGGCACCCCAATTTTCACCGTGCGCCCAAACTCAACTCCGCCCGTACCGGCCGCCGTCACCACAACCCGCGTTGACGTAAGTGTGCCCATCAGCGAGGTCGCGATGAAGGCGAAAGTCACCGGTCGCACGGTCGCACAAAAAGACGGGCGCCCAGATCTTTCAGAGGCCGCGATCGTGGTGTCAGGTGGCCGTGGAGTCGGGGCTCCCGAAGGTTTCGCGGTGATAGAGGCACTGGCCGACTCCTTGGGAGCCGCGGTGGGCGCCTCGCGGGCGGCAACTGATGCAGGTTGGTACCCGCACCAGTACCAGGTCGGGCAGACAGGTAAGACGGTCTCGCCCCAGTTATACATGGCAAATGGCATTTCTGGTGCCATCCAGCACCGGGCCGGAATGCAGACCTCAAAGACCATTGTTGTCGTCAATAAGGATCCGGAAGCACCCCTATTCGAGCTTGCTGATTACGGGGTCGTCGGTGATCTTTTCAAGGTCGTTCCGCAACTCACCGAGGAGATCAAGAAGCGCGCCTGACCTTAGGGTGTTGGTTGCTCTACGATGGAGCATTGTGGATGGCGCATTATGAGTGACAGGTCCTACCTCGATCATGCTGCCACCACAGCCATGCTCCCTGATGCGCGTGCTGCTTGGTTAGCTGCATCCGAGCATCTTGGCAACCCTTCATCACTTCATGCGGCCGGCAGGTCAGCACGCAAAGTAGTAGAGGAGTCACGTGAAAGCATCGCCGCTGACTTAAAGACCAGGCCCAGCGGAGTGATTTTTACCGCGGGTGGTACTGAGGCTAACAACCTAGCGGTCAAGGGCCTTTATTGGCAGCGCCAGCAAAGTTCAGGGAGCAAATCGCCAATGCGGGTGCTTGCCTCGGCGATTGAGCACCACGCAGTAATGGACCCGGTGGTTTGGCTCGGGGAGCATGAAGGGGCCATCATCGAGTGGCTTGGGGTTGATCATGACGCTCGGGTCAGCACCACAAAAATTGCTGAATCACTTGCGCAGAAACCTGCAATAGCCCTTTGTACCGTTATGTGGGCGAATAATGAAGTCGGAACGATAGAACCGGTTGAGCGCATCGCCGAATTATGTAAAGAGCAGGGCGTCCCTTTTCACACCGATGCGGTTCAAGTACTTGGTCAGGTGCCGATGAATCTTGGCGCCCTTGGCGCTGATGCGGTGACGATAAGCAGTCACAAAGTCGGTGGCCCATTTGGGGTTGGTGCACTGATCGTGAACCCGGCTACCGGGTTTACCCCGCTCCTCCACGGGGGTGGGCAAGAGCGCGATATCAGATCCGGAACTTTTGACGCGCCGGCCATCGCGGCTTTTGCGGTTGCCGTTCGTCATGCCGTTGCACATCAAGAAGAACATGCGCGGGCGATCCGAGACCTTCGAAATAATTTAGTCGAAAGAGTTTTGGCAACGGTGCCAGGGGTGATTCTCAATGGTGACCCTGACTTATTGGGTGGCGGCCGATTGCCCGGTAATGCGCACTTCTCCTTTCCCGGCTGCGAGGGTGACTCGATGCTGATGCTGCTCGATGCGGCTGGGGTGGATTGCTCCACCGGCTCGGCCTGCACAGCTGGGATTCCCGAGGCAAGCCACGTATTGCTCGCCATGGGGGTTGATGAGCGCACCTCGCGGGCGTCGCTGAGATTTAGTTTCGGGTATCCGTCATCTTCGGTGGATGTCGATCGAGTTGTCGCTGCGCTGCCGGGCGCCGTTGACAGAGCATCTCGCACGGTTTCGTCGAGGTCCAAATGACAAATTGGCGGTTGGCATGAAGGTCTTGGTGGCGATGTCCGGAGGTGTCGACTCTTCGGTTGCGGCTGCCCGCATGGTGGATGCTGGTCATGAAGTGGTTGGCGTTCACCTCGCGCTTTCCCGAAACAAGACTTACGGTGACGGCCGGCAGCGGGGCTGCTGCACCCTTGATGATGCCCTCGATGCCCGCCGGGTCGCCGACAAACTCGCAATCCCTTTTTATGTGTGGGATTTGTCCGAGGAGTTCGCTGAGGCGGTGATTGACGACTTTATTGAGGAATACCGGCTCGGGCACACTCCGAACCCGTGCTTGCGTTGCAATGAAACGATCAAGTTCACCGCGGTACTAGAACGCGCACTCGCGATGGAGTTCGACGCGGTTGCCACCGGGCACTACGCCCAAATTGTGCAGGGTGCGGCCGGGCCAGAATTACATCGCGCGGTGGATCCAGACAAGGATCAGTCGTATGTGCTCGGCGTGCTTCAGCCGAGGCAACTTGCACATTCAATTTTCCCGCTGGGTGCCGATACCAAAGACATAATTCGGGCTGAAGCTGAAGCCAGAGGTCTATTGGTCGCGCAAAAGCCAGATAGCCACGATATTTGCTTTATTCCCGACGGTGACACCGCTGGGTTCTTGCAGCGTCATCTTGGTTCGTTGCCCGGTGAAATTGTTGATTCCGAATCCGGCGAGGTACTTGCCGAGCATGATGGAACTTATGCATTCACGATAGGGCAACGTCGAGGACTCCAACTCTCTAGGCCTGCCGCAGATGGTGCGCCACGTTATGTCATAGATGTTGAAATTGGTAGCCGACGAGTAACAGTCGGACCCCCTGAGTTACTCGATGTTTATGCTCTCGAGGGCATAAAACCTATCTGGACGACCTCGCCACTTGGCGAGAGCCCGGTGGAACTGCTTGCGCAAGTGCGGGCACACGGGGTGCCGGTACCCGCACGAGCCTATGCACATGGTGACCGCATGATGGTTGAACTATTGGTGCCGATTCGTGGCATCGCACTTGGGCAGGCAGTCGTACTGTATGACGGCACCCGGGTGGTTGGTTCGGCAACAATTGCGGTAACCACCCGTGCTGCATGAGTGACCAGCAATTCGTCTGGGATCCGGTAACTGCAACCGGGATTGGATCACTGCCCGGGACTAGCTCGGCCGAGGCAGCGCGAGTGGTCGCCGGCGAATTAACCGACTTCATTCACGTTTTTGAACTACCAGCGCGCGGACCGGGCTCTGACATCATCGGGCGTACCGCCGCGCTCTTATCGGTTGTCAGCGTCGACCTAGGCCTTGACACCACGCCGCAGGGTTGGCGGGTCGCACCCGGCCCGGGTCGCGCGATGGCACGGGCAAGGTCATGGGTAGGCGAAGACCTCGATGCACTCGAAGAGCAGAGCCTTAATTACTCGGGGCCGATCAAGACCCAAATTGCCGGGCCCTGGACACTTGCCGCGAGTATCGAAATGGCAACCGGTGAACGGATTCTCAAAGACTTCGGGGCCTGCCGCGACATCACCCAGGCGCTGGCCGAGGCGGTGCGAGTGCATATTGGCGACCTGCATCGCCGATTCGGTGGGCCTGTCGTGGTGCAAATTGATGAACCCGCATTACCGACCGTGTTAGCAGGTGCAATCGGTACCGCGAGCGGGCTCTCCTCATATCGTGCGGTCGAGAGCGGCACCGCGGGTGCCGGTCTTCGGGTGGTACTGGACGCGGCGAAAGGCGCCGGTGCAAATGTCGGTATCCACTGCTGTGCCAAAGATGTCCCGGTCGAGATGTTCGTCAATGCGGGTGCGCAATTTGTGAGCCTCGACTTACTGAATGGCAATTGCCCAGATGAGCAATTAGGTCAATTACTTGAGTCAGGTATCGGACTTTTCGCCGGCAGTGTGCCAGCGGTAGGTAAGGGCGCGATCAGTAATGCGGAGGCAAGTCGCCCGGTCCGCGCAGCGATACACCGCCTCGGGATGAGTGATCCGGCTTGGCTCGCAGGGGTCGTCATTACCCCGACTTGCGGGATGGCTGGGGCAGACTGGGAATGGGTGAGAACTGTGTATGAATCTTGTCGGGCCGCCGGAAGTGTGTTGCGAGATGATCGGGTGGACGGCGAAGAGGAAGGCGGTGAGCATGGCAGGTGATCGCAAGGCTGCAAGTGTGCCGCCGGCCAAGCAGCAACGGTGGATTGAATTGGCCGATGCAATAAATCAAGCGCGTACCGAGTATTACCAACGCGACAAGCCGACACTTTCAGATGATGATTACGACTCATATTTCCGCGAGTTACTTTCGCTTGAGCAGGACTGGCCACAGTTGCAGTCGGGTGAATCACCAAGTCTAAGTGTTGGCGGTAACAGGTCAGAGATGTTCAATCCAGTGGAGCACCTTCATCGCATGTATTCACTTGACAACGTGTTTTCTAGTGACGAACTCGATGCTTGGCTCGCGCGCGTGGAACGGGGGATTGATCAAGTCCCTGATTATTTGTGCGAGGTAAAGATAGATGGCCTCGCTGTTGATGCGGTCTATGTCGACGGAAGATTAAAGTCCCTAGCAACTCGTGGCGACGGTCGAGTTGGCGAGGATGTCACCTACAACGCGGCTTTTATCCCAGCAGTTCCAGCGCTGCTTACCAAACCTAAAGGCGCCGCCATCCCAAGGCTTCTTGAAGTTCGCGGCGAGATATTCCTTCCCGTGGCTACTTTTCAGCAGCTGAATGAGGAGCAATTAGCGCAAGGCCTATCGCCGTTCGCCAACCCGCGTAATGCCGCGGCCGGCACCTTGAGGCAGCGCATCGATCGCCGCGAAGATGAATTGAGATCGGCGGAGCAGTCGCAGACCCCGGGTGGGCGCGGTGCCTCGAAAATCGCGCGGCTGCGATCTGAACTCGAGCTCTCAATTTCTCGGCTCAATGGGTTGGGGTTGACCGTCCACGGCATTGGTGAAGTCGATGGGTTTTCGATTACCCGGCAAAGCCAAGGTTACGATTTTTTGGCAGCATTGGGTCTGCCAGTCAGTAAACTTGCCCGCGTAGAAAATAGTCTCGCCGCGGTTCGCTCTTTCATCAACCATTTCGGCGAACATCGTCACGATGTTGAGCATGAAATTGATGGCGTTGTCATTAAGGTCGACGAACTGGCGCTGCAGGAGCAATTAGGTGAGACCGCACGGGCACCGCGTTGGGCAATCGCCTATAAGTACCCGCCAGAAGTCGTGCGTACCCGGCTCATTGATATCCAAGTTAATGTGGGCCGGACCGGGCGGGTTACGCCATTCGCGGTCATGGAACCAGTGAAAGTCGCAGGTTCGAGCGTTGCCATGGCCACTTTGCATAATGCGTTTGAGGTGGAGCGCAAGGGTGTGCTGATCGGCGACATGGTCTATTTGCGCAAGGCCGGTGATGTCATACCCGAAATTCTCGGCCCGGTAGTTGAGGCGCGCACCGGGAGCGAACGCCCCTTTGTGATGCCGATGCTGTGCCCCGCCTGTGGATCCACACTTGGTCCGGCCAAGGAGGGCGACAAGGATTATCGGTGCCCAAATGCGCGCGGGTGCCCCGCCCAATTGCGGGAGCGGCTTTCGCATGTGGCATCACGTGGAGCCCTAGATATTGAGGGCCTTGGTGAAAAGGCGGCCTATGCGCTTTTGGACTGCGGCTTATTGGCCGACGAAGGTGATCTTTTCCTGCTCACGCAAGCCGATCTCCTCAACTGCGAATTCTTCAGGCGCGAGCCGGCCAAGGGGGAGGATGGCCCGCAGCTAACCGAAAACGCTAAGAGCATGTGGGCTCAGGTACAACTTGCGAAAGGCCGGCCGCTCTGGCGGGTTTTGGTGGCACTTTCAATCCGGCACGTGGGCCCAACCGCGGCGCAGTCCCTTGCTCGAGTCTTCGGAAGTCTTGATTCGATTAGTTCTGCCAGTATCGCTGAGCTCGCCGAGGTTGATGGAGTCGGTGAAACCATTGCGGTGGCAGTTCGCGAGTGGTTTAGCGAGCCTTGGCATCAACAGGTGGTCTCAAAATGGCGCGCTGGCGGGGTGCAATTTGCTGATGAGGGTGGTGGGTCGACATCACATGAGTTAGCGGGCCTGGTGGTAGTTATCACCGGATCTTTGGCCGGTTACACCCGCGATAGTGCGGCTGCGGCCGTAACAAGTCGTGGGGGCAAGGTGTCGGGTTCAGTCTCGTCGAAGACCAGTGTTTTGGTTGCCGGTGAAAGCTCCGGGTCAAAATTCGACAAGGCCGTGGCCCTTTGCGTACCGGTTATAGGTGCGGCCGGATTTGAAGTAATGCTCACCGACGGGCTGGAGGCGGCGCTGACTACAATCAAGTAGTGACCGCAATTACCCGTCAGGAAGTCGCCCATCTGGCCAAATTAGCCCGACTTGACCTAACCGCTACCGAACTTGACCACTATGCGGAGCAGTTAGCTGTAATTTTGCAGTCGGTCGCCCGAATTTCGGAGGTGGCCGCCGATGACATTCCCCCTACCTCCCATCCGGTGCCGATTGAAAATGTTTTCCGCGATGACATCGCGTATCCGGGGCTAGATCGGGCCGAGGTTTTCGCCGCCGCTCCGGCGACTCAAGATGATCGTTTCCGAGTTCCCAGGATTCTGGACGAGGAACAAGCATGAGTAGCGTCGATGCCGACCTCATTCGCCAATCTGCAAGTGTGCTCGCCGCAGCAATTTCCGAAGGGGAAGTTTCATCCCTTGAAGTAACCAAGGCCCATCTGGCGCGCATCGCTGAGGTCGACGAGCGAGTTCACGCTTTTTTGCAGGTGACGAGTGAAGCAGCGCTCGCAGCGGCTGAATTAGTTGATGAAAAACGGAGATCAGGAGCCAAGCTAGGCGCCCTAGCCGGGGTGCCGATCGCGGTTAAGGATGTCCTGACGATGCGCGGGGTGCCAACTACCTGCGGATCCAAGATTCTTGAAGGTTGGCGGCCGCCTTATGACTCCACCGTTGTTGCGCGCTTGCGGGCCGCCGACATGGTGATCTTGGGCAAGACCAACATGGATGAATTCGCGATGGGCTCCTCAACCGAGCACTCCGCGTACGGTCCGACACACAACCCATGGGATTTAACACGGATTCCCGGTGGTTCCGGTGGCGGATCGGCGGCTTCGCTGGCGGCCTTTGAGGCGCCACTGGCGATTGGCACCGACACCGGCGGATCAATTCGTCAGCCGGCGGCGCTCACCGGCACGGTTGGAGTCAAGCCGACTTATGGTGGGGTTTCCCGATACGGCTTGGTGGCATTGGCATCATCACTCGATCAGGCCGGCCCATGCGCCCGTTCGGTGTTAGATGCCGCATTACTTCACTCCGTCATTGCAGGGCATGACCCACGCGACTCAACTTCAATTAATGCGCCGGTGCCCGACGTGGTGGCCGCAGCGAATCGTGGCGATGTACGTGGGCTGCGAATTGGCCTGGTGAAGGAGCTCGGCGGTGCGGGCTATCAGGTCGGAGTTTTGCAGCGATTTAACGAAGCCGTCGAGTTACTTCAAGGCCTCGGGGCCGAAGTAGTTGAGGTTTCCTGCCCCAACTTTGAATATGCGCTGGGGGCCTACTATTTGATTCTTCCGGCGGAGGCTTCGAGTAATCTCGCACGCTTCGACGGTATGCGCTATGGGCTTCGAGCAGGTGATGACGGATCAAATTCTGTTGAGCAAGTTATGTCAATTAGTCGCGAGGCTGGATTTGGAGCCGAAGTTAAGCGGCGCATCATGCTCGGCACCTATGCTCTTTCGAGCGGTTATTACGATGCTTATTACGGGCAAGCCCAAAAAGTGCGGACTCTCATCACCCGCGACTTCAATGCAGCTTTCGATAAAGCGGATGTGCTCATCTCGCCGACCGCGCCGACCACAGCTTTCAAAATTGGCGAAAAGGTCGATGATCCGCTGGCAATGTACTTGAACGACATCGCCACCATTCCGGTAAATCTGGCCGGTAACTGCGCGATGTCGCTACCGGTTGGCCTCGCGCCGGCTGATGGGCTGCCGGTGGGCCTGCAGATCATGGCACCGCCGATGGCCGACGACCGGCTCTATCTCGTGGGCTCGGCACTTGAGTCGGCACTTACCGACAAATGGGGCCACCTACTTATTGAGGAGGTGCCGAGCCTGTGAGTACCAATCATGAAACCGTACCTTTTGAAGAAGCCATGACCAGGTATGAGCCGATCATCGGTCTTGAGGTGCATGTTGAATTGGGCACTAACTCAAAAATGTTCTGCTCATGCTCTACAACTTTTGGTGCCGCTCCCAATACCCAGGTGTGCCCGGTATGTCTTGGGTTACCCGGCTCAATGCCGGTACTCAATCGGGTGGCCGTTGAATCAACCATTCGCATAGGCCTTGCCCTAAATTGCGATATTGCCACCTGGTGTCGATTTGCTCGCAAGAACTATTTCTACCCTGATATGCCAAAGGATTACCAAGTTAGTCAGTATGACGAACCCCTATGCACCAATGGCTGGCTTGATGTCACAGTTGCCACCGATGAAGGCCCGCAGGTCGTGCGCGTTGAAATAGAGCGGGTACACATGGAAGAGGACACCGGCAAGCTGACACATGCTGGCGGTGCCACCGGCCGCATTCATGGGGCTGACTATTCCCTCGTTGATTACAACCGAGCTGGTATTCCGCTCATTGAAATTGTTACCAAGACAGTTATCGGCACCGGGTCTTTGGCGCCGGCTGTTGCGCGGGCTTATGTCACAGAGTTACGTGATGTAATGCGTGCGCTGGGAGTTTCTGATGTGCGTATGGAGGAAGGCTCCCTTCGCTGTGACGCCAACCTGTCAATTAATAAGCCGGGTGAGGGCTGGGGCACTCGCAGTGAAACAAAGAATGTGAATTCACTTAGGTCAGTTGAGCGCGCGGTGCACTCTGAAATCGAAAGGCAGGCCGCAGTTCTAGACTCCGGCGGTCGAGTAATTCAAGAGACCCGCCATTTTCAGGAAGATACCGGACGCTCAATCTCGGGTCGGTCCAAAGAACAGGCCGAGGATTACCGTTACTTCCCGGAGCCAGATTTAGTACCAATAGCTCCATCTCTTGCTTGGGTTGAAGAATTGCGGGCTACCTTGCCAGAAGTACCCTCCGTCAAGCGCGCTCGGCTGCAGGAAACCTGGGGGATTAATGAGTTCGAGTTGGCGACTTTGGTTAATGCGGGTGCGGTCGAACTGGTTGAGGCCAGTATCGCTGAAGGCGTTGACCCTGCAGCCGCCCGAAAGTGGTGGACCGGCGAGTTATTGCGTGTGGCAAATGAGCGTGGTGTCGAGCTCAGCGAATTGCCGGTGACGGTGGGCCAGATAGCCCGAGTTGAAGCCCTTATCGCTGATGGCAGCCTCAATGACAAGTTGGCCCGCCAAGTTTTCGAAGGCGTATTGGCGGGTGAAGGCGATGTTGATTTAGTCATCGCGCAACGAGGCCTCGCGGTAGTGAGCGACGACGGTGCACTCCTTGCGGCTATTGACGAAGCTTTAGTCGCGGAGCCAGATGTTGCCGAGAAAATAAAGAGCGGAAAGATTCAAGCCGCTGGAGCAATCGTGGGTGCCGTTATGAAGACCACAAAGGGCCAGGCTGATGCGGCTAAAGTTCGGGCGCTACTGCTTGAACGCCTCGGGGTAAGTGAGTAGTTCGCCTTGGCTGGTATCGCGTTGCTACCGACTTTTTTACAGGGAGTCGAGTTCGCCGGCGAACACATCTTCTATGACGGGGCGCCTGCGCAAGCGGACTTGGTGCGGGCTGGGTTCTTCGTCCCCGAATATATGGGGCCGAAATCCACGGTAGAGGTACTGGTCGATATGCCGGCGCTCGAGGTAGTTCAGTTGCTCACCGCGGGCTTTGATTACGTGCTGCCGTACCTGCCCGCTGGGGCAAAACTGTGTAATGCGGCGGGAGTGCACGATGCCAGCACCGCCGAACTTGCGATCGGTCTCATAATCTCTTCACTGCGCGGGCTAGATGCCGCCGCACGAAATATGGTGTCCGGCACTTGGCAACATGAAACCAGGCCGAGCCTTGCAGATCGAGTGGTGCTGGTGTTGGGTGCGGGCGGGGTAGGGCAGGCAATCAGGGCGCGCCTTGAACCATTCGAGACCACCGTCACCATGATTGGGCGCACAGCTCGAACGGGCGTTCATGCGGTAAGTGATCTTGAGTCGTTACTGCCGACCGCTGATGTCGTAGTGATCGCGGTGCCACTTGACGTCACGACTGATGGCCTCGTCGATTCACAGTTTCTGCAGCGTATGAAGGCCGGTGCCTTGTTGGTGAATGTGGCGCGCGGCCGGGTAGTAGTAACCGACGCGCTCATTGCTCAACTGCACGCAGGTCACATCAGTGCGGCACTCGATGTGAGCGACCCGGAGCCGCTGCCGCCAGATCATCCCCTCTGGTCGTGCCCAAATTTGTTAATTTCGCCCCATGTCGGCGGTGATACGTCAGCATTTGGCCCACGGGCTAGATCGCTGGTCATGGATCAGTTGGCTCGTTGGGCAAGTGGCCAAGACCTGAGAAATGTCATCCCCACCCCATAAGCCCAATAGGCCGCCGGTTCTAACGAAACATTAGGGTAACGCCATGACGAATATGAAGCCGCGAAGTTCTGAAGTCACCGATGGCCTAGAGCGCGCAGCCGCCCGCGGGATGCTCCGCGCGGTGGGGATGTCTGACGAAGACTTCCCCAAAGCCCAAATCGGCATTGCATCTTCGTGGAACGAGATCACCCCTTGCAATCTTTCGCTGGAGCGCTTAGCCAGATCAGCGAAGGAAGGGGTGCACCAAGCCGGCGGCTTCCCGATGCAGTTCGGCACGATCTCGGTGTCCGACGGCATCTCAATGGGCCATGAAGGTATGCATTTTTCGCTCGTCTCGCGCGAGATCATCGCCGATTCGGTTGAAGCTGTGATGCAGGCCGAACGCCTCGATGGCATGGTCACCTTCGCGGGCTGCGACAAGTCGCTGCCGGGGATGTTGATGGCTTCTGCACGCATCGATGTGGCTTCAGTTTTTGTTTATGCAGGTTCGATACTTCCCGGCCACGTGAAATTATCCGATGGCACTGAAAAAGATGTCACGATCATTGATGCATTTGAGGCCGTTGGAGCCTGTGCCCGCGGGCTAATGTCGCGGGCCGATGTCGACACAATTGAGCGAGCAATTTGCCCAGGAGAAGGCGCCTGCGGAGGCATGTACACCGCAAACACCATGGCGAGTGCGGCCGAAGCCATGGGGATGTCATTACCTGGTTCGGCAGCCCCGCCGGCTGTTGATCGCCGCCGCGATGGTTTTGCGCGGCGCTCCGGTGAGGCCGTTGTTGAACTCATTCGTCAAGGTATTACGACCAGCGACATCATCACGAAGCAATCCCTCGAGAATGCAATTGCGGTGGTAATGGCATTTGGCGGTTCAACAAATGCAGTCTTGCACCTACTTGCCATTGCCCATGAAGCAAATGTTGAACTTGAGATGGAGGATTTCCATCGAATCGGTTCGAAGGTGCCACTACTTGCCGACGTAAAACCATTTGGTCGTTTCGTCATGAGTGACGTTGACCGAGTCGGTGGCGTGCCAGTAATTATGCGGGCCTTACTTGACGCTGGCTTGATGCATGGCGACTGCCTCACGGTAACGGGCAAGACGATGGCGGAGAACCTAGCCAATATCAATCCACCGGACCCAGACGGCGACATCTTGTATGCGTCCAAAAATGCAATTGCAACTACCGGCGGCATCACAATTTTGTCGGGATCGATGGCTCCAGAAGGTGCCGTTGTTAAAAATGCCGGAGTACCGGTTGATGTCTTCGAGGGCGCCGCCCGAGTATTCGAGCGGGAGCAATCTGCGATGGCAGCACTCGAAGATGGCACCATTCAAAAAGGCGATGTCATCGTCATCCGCTACGAGGGTCCCAAAGGCGGCCCGGGCATGCGCGAAATGCTGATGATTACCGGGGCCATCAAGGGCGCCGGGTTGGGCAAGGACGTCATGCTGATAACTGACGGCCGGTTCTCCGGTGGCACCACGGGGCTATGCGTTGGCCACGTTGCTCCCGAGGCCGTCGATGGCGGGCCCATCGGGCTAGTTGCCGATGGGGATCGGGTTCGAATCGATATCGGCGCCCGGACTTTAGATCTACTTGTCGATGAGGCCGAACTAGCCAAGCGGGCGGCGGCATTTGTGCCGCTGCAGCACGGCTACACCCGGGGGGTCCTGGCCAAATACACCAAACTGGTGGGCTCGGCCTCCAAAGGTGCGGTCTGCGACTAGGGGTTGGGTGGGGCCGGCGTGACAGATTGCCCGGGAACCGGTAACGTAGCCCTTGTGGCAAGGACTCTTGTAGTTATTAGGCGCGCGGGTTAGACGCATACTCCGCGCGCTGCCCTCCGTTACCCACCAGGGTCGGGGGGTTTTTCATTGGAGCGGCACAATTAAGCACGGGCAGTGAGTTAATCGTCTAGGCAAAGAAGGCAGGGATCATGGGTGAGCAATCCACCGGGGCGCAGATCACCGGTGCACAGAGCTTGGTTTTAGCCCTTGAGGCAGCCGGAGTTACCGACGTCTTCGGAATTCCGGGCGGGGCGATCCTGCCGCTTTACGACCCCCTGATGGACTCTCGAATCCGCCATATTCTGGTGCGCCATGAGCAAGGTGCCGGCCATGCGGCAGAAGGTTTCGCCGGAGCAACAGGCCGGGTGGGTGTCTGCATGGCGACAAGTGGCCCGGGGGCCACCAATTTGGTAACCCCGATTGCCGATGCCGCGATGGATTCCATCCCAATGGTGGCGATCACCGGGCAGGTACCCAGCGGTGCCATCGGCACCGATGCCTTCCAAGAGGCCGATATCCGCGGCATCACGATGCCGATCACCAAACACAATTACCTTGTTACCAACCCCGATGACATCCCCCGGGCCATTGCCGAGGCATTCCATATTGCCGCAACAGGGCGTCCGGGGCCGGTGCTCGTAGACGTTTCGAAGGACGCTCTTCAGGCACTGACCACCTACAACTGGCCCACAGCTATTGATCTACCCGGCTACCACCCGGTGACCAAGCCGCATGCCAAGCAGGTGCGCGATGCGGCCAGCATGATCATCGCCTCGAAGTCGCCGGTGCTATACGTGGGTGGTGGGGTGATCAGAGCCAATGCGAGCGTCGCACTGCGCAAATTGGCAGAGATATCGGGTATTCCAGTGGTAACTACTTTGATGGCGCGCGGGGCATTCCCCGATTCCCATCCGCAGCACCTGGGGATGCCCGGCATGCATGGAAGTGTCGCTGCTGTCGGCGCGCTCCAAAAATCTGATCTATTGATCACCTTGGGTGCACGATTTGATGATCGCGTTACCGGTAAACTCTCAACTTTCGCTCCGAATGCTTCGATCATTCACGCCGATATCGATCCCGCCGAAATAGGCAAGAATCGGTATGCCGATGTCCCGATAGTGGGCGATATGGCAGAGGTGATCCCAGAGTTGGTGATGGCACTGGAGGCCGAATACGCGGCGGGTAATCGCGGCGACTATGGCGCGTGGTGGGCATTGCTGAATCGGATGCGCGAGACCTACCCGATGGGCTACGACCTACCCGATGATGGCACTTTGTCGCCGCAGTATGTGATTCAAAGGCTCGGCCTGATCTCGGGCCCGGATTCAATTTACGCAGCCGGGGTGGGGCAGCATCAGATGTGGGCCGCGCAGTTCATCGGCTATGAGAACCCAAATACGTGGCTGAATTCAGGTGGTCTAGGCACAATGGGCTTTGCTGTTCCAGCTGCTATGGGTGCGAAAGTCGGCTGCCCAGATAAAACGGTTTGGGCGGTTGACGGTGATGGTTGCTTCCAGATGACCAATCAGGAGCTCGCCACCTGCGCCATCAACGACATACCAATCAAGGTTGCGTTGATCAATAACAGTAGCCTTGGCATGGTTAGGCAATGGCAAACCCTGTTCTATAACAGCCGCTATTCGAATACCGATCTGGAGTCACATCGCATACCGGATTTCGTAAAGTTAGCTGATGCGTATGGATGCCACGGCCTACGCTGTGAGTCACCTGATGATGTTGATACCACTATTGAGAAGGCGATGGGCATGAACGATGCCCCCGTAGTCATCGATTTCATAGTGCATCGCGATGCGATGGTGTGGCCTATGGTCGCAGCAGGCGCTAGCAATGACGAAATTTTGGTGGCACGAGCCATGGCACCAGATTGGGGGTCGGACGAATAATGTCACGACACACATTGTCAGTATTGGTAGAAGACACTCCTGGTGTGCTGGCGCGCGTTGCCATTTTGTTCTCAAGACGCGGGTTCAACATCGAGTCACTAGCTGTTGGGCCGACCGAGGTACCCCAAGTTTCACGGATGACTATCGTGGTCAATGTTGAGGGTGCGCCACTTGAACAGGTCACCAAGCAGCTTAATAAGCTCATAAATGTCCTGAAGATTGTCGAGCTTGACCCAGATTCCTCGGTGCAACGGGAGATCTTGCTGGTTAAGGTGAAAGCCGATCTCGAAACCCGTTCGCATATCCTCGAAACCGTGCAGCTTTTTCGAGCCAAGGTGGTTGACGTCGCATCAGATGCTGTCACGATCGAAGCCACCGGCAATGGCGATAAATTGGCGGCCTTGCTCCGGGTCCTTGAGCCTTTTGGGATCAAAGAGCTGGTCAAGTCCGGCGCTGTCGCGATGGCGCGCGGGGCACGGTCGATTTCTGACCGACCTGTGCGTTCTGCCGACCGCTCCGCCTAGCCAAACCCGTAACCGGTAACCTTCAGTTCTTCGTAGCTGACGCACCCCCGAAACCAAGGAGAAATTCCCGTGGCTGAGCTTTTCTATGATGACGATGCCGATCTGTCAATCATCCAAAATCGGGTGGTGGCTGTACTCGGCTACGGCAGCCAGGGCCACGCTCACGCCATGTCCCTCCGCGACTCGGGCGTCGATGTTCGAGTTGGCCTGCGCGACGGTTCGAAGACTCGAGCAAGAGCTGAAGAAGCCGGCCTACGGGTTGTTGACCCAGCGGCGGCTGCCGCCGAGGCTGATGTCATCATGATCTTGGCCCCTGACCCGGTTCAAAAAAAGTTGTATCTGGAAGCAATTGAGCCCAACCTGCAAGAAGGCGACGCCCTTTTCTTTGCCCACGGGTTCAACATCCGCTTCGGGTTTGTCACACCGCCGGCATTCGTTGATGTCTGCATGGTGGCCCCCAAGGGCCCCGGCCACCTGGTGCGCCGTGAGTATGTTGCCGGTCGCGGGGTTCCCGCGATCGTTGCCGTCGAGCAAGACTTCACCGGCGGCGCCTGGCCGCTCACCTTGTCCTATGCCAAGGCCATCGGCGCCCTTCGGGCCGGCGGCATCAAAACAACATTTACCGAGGAGTGCGAAACCGACCTATTCGGCGAGCAGTCGGTGCTGTGCGGGGGCGCCTCCCAATTGGTGATGTATGGATTTGAAACCCTCGTCGAGGCTGGTTATCAGCCCGAGGTTGCCTACTTTGAATGCCTTCATGAGTTGAAGTTGATCGTTGACCTCATGTACGAAGGTGGTATCGCGAAGCAGCGCTGGAGTGTCTCAGACACCGCTGAGTACGGTGACTATGTGTCCGGGCCGCGGGTTATTGATCCTCGGGTCAAGGAGAACATGAAGGCGGTGCTAGCAGATATCCAAAATGGCACTTTTGCGCAGCGTTTCATGGACGACCAAGAAGCCGGTGGGCCCGAGTTCAAGGCGCTGCGAGCCAAAGGAGAAGCCCATTCAATCGAAGCGGTTGGCCGCGAACTTCGTGGGTTGATGAGCTGGGTTGATAACAAGGGTGATGACTACGTCGAGGGCACCGCGGCTCGCTAGGCGCTCCCAAATCAACCACCGATAGAATCCGCAGGTGACCAGACCTCGCGTTCTAATTGCCGAAGAACTCTCACCCGCGACCGTAGAAGCACTTGGCCCAGATTTTGAGATCATCAATTGCGATGGTTCGGATCGGGTAGCCCTGTTGGCCGCCATCGTTGATGTCGATGCCATTTTGGTGCGCTCGGCCACCATGGTCGACGCTGAGGCCATCGCTGCGGCGCCGAAATTGAAG